>UQCM01000008.1 GCA_900539525.1 uncultured Blautia sp. | reverse complement strand
GACGTGTCTTATATCCCCATAGCTAAAGCTAGGGGTTTTACGACACATTTGATAAATCAAGGTGACCTTCAGCAATTAATTTAATGTTCCGGTTCGTTTCATTTTCAAGCGTCAGCTGAATGTCCTTAATATCGTTCTGTATAGGTTCTAACAAGTTTTTAATCTCCTGTAAATCCTCTTTGCTTAATGCCATCTTATCATCCTCCCTGTAAGGCGATTGTACCATATCCAGAGTGTAAAGTCTATGAAATTATCAAGGTGCTTTGTTTCTTTGATAAAGATAATATACACTAATTCTAAATGCAACTAAAATTAGTTGCATGCTCTAATCAATAGTGTTATACTATGGTAAAGGAGAAATGCACATGAGTAAAAAGGATAAATTGATAGAACGCTTATTGAAAAAGCCAAAAGATTTTACATAAGCCGCATCCTGACGGGATATAAAAAGATATGTGTTAGATCAGGTGATTGAGAAATTAAGAAAGGACGGTTTGTTATGGGTAATCTGTTATCTTACAAAGGTTATAATGGAACGGTGGAGTATTCCAAAGAAGATAGCTGCTTATTCGGCAAGGTCATTGGAATAAAGTCTCTTTTGTCATATGAGGGTGATTCTGTAAAGGAGTTAGAAGAGGATTTCCAGAATGTAATTGATGAATATCTGGAAGACTGCAAGGTAAGAGGTGTTGATCCAGAGCATCCATACAAAGGAACTTTTAATGTTAGAATCAGTCCGGAATTACACAGAAGTATTGCTGTTTATGCTATAGAGCATGGCAAAAGCTTAAACGCAGCTGTTGAGGAAGCTATTGGAAATATGGTATGTCATGGATAATGGTATGATATTCAGCTACTTCCGCTGAACAGAGGCTTCTCATAAAATCTCTCATCCACTGCCATGCAGGCATGGCGTGAATGGGAGATTTTTGGCATTTAAACCAAGATTAGAATATTTTTTTATGCAGCAATAATAATTCCTGTTAGCAAAAGAACTATAAAAATATAAAATACAATTTTTGCTATTATGAAAGTAAAATTTTGAATTTTTCTGTGCAGAAAACGATTCTGCACAAAAGGTAAAAGCGTATCATGCAGATATCCCGTCCGGTCGGAAGCATTGAGAAAGGCTAAAAGGTTTTTCTCTCCATCGGAATCCTTCGTCAGCGACAGGGATTGAAGCCGCTGATGTTCCTGCAATCTGGCAATCATCTGTTCAAGTGATTCATTCATTCTAAATTCCCCCGGATAAAAGAAGTATATATACGAAGAAAACAAGTAATGCTGCTGTAATTCTTACAAGATATTTGATAGAAGGATGGGCGTGTTTCAGGTATGTATAATACTTTGAGCGCTCTTCGAGATGAAACATATCAAACACCAGCAGAATCTCCAGAATCAAAAATAATGTGGTCAAAAGGTTATCTTTCTGCCAGTTCTGCAGAGTGAACCCTGTCTGCAAAATGGAAATCAATGTATATCCTGCAGTAAGTGCCAGAGCAATGTACATATAGAGTGCAACTCCCATTTTCCATAGAGAATGGCTTCTGAAACCGGGAAGTTTATGGACAAGCCTGCTTACTGGATTGGATGGTATCCTGAGCGCACGTAAAAGATCCTTTTTTAACGCAGCAATATTATGGTATCTTGCCTCATAGCTGGCAGTGCATCGGCGGAAAATCCTGTTTAGCCATTTGTCTGATATCTTTTCAGGTGTACGCTCTTTGGGGGATTTTCCATATATGGTATAGTACAGGATACAGCCCAGAGAGTAGATATCAGCCCTGTCTAATGGATGTGAAAAGTCCAGAATTTCCGGAGCTGAAAATGGTTTTGTTCCCATCAGGTGTGTGACCGTGTGATCCGATTCTTTGGGAATTTGTGTATTGTCAAAATCGATCAGCTTGACGCAAAAATCGGCATCCACAGTCTGTACCAGTTTATACCAGTCCGGTGCATCGGTCAAAAGGATATTTCCGGGGTGGATATCTCCGTGAATCATCCCTTTTGCATGGATTACTTCCAAGGCCTCGCAGAGCTGCAGGAGGATGACAAAAGCCAGATGGGTTCTATCATCGAAGGAAAGCACACTGTTGTTGAAACTGCCATGAAAGTCATGCAGAAAAGATTCAAGGGACAAGGACTGGCAGCAATTATGAGGACTCTGGAGCCGGGGCATACAGATTGGCGGTGTCACATACTCATTAATCGTATAGCATCGTTCATTATCAGATAAAACGCCATAAACTGCCTCAAGATTAGGGTGGCAAACGTGGGAAAGCTTATCATAGATCGTGAACATTGATTCAGGTATTTCTTTTATGATAACATAAGAAGGCTGTCCGTCAGGCCAGAATTCTTCTTTTAACCAGGCTCGATAAGTACGGTAGAATTTACCATCAGCCTTTTGGTTTTCAGCAAGCTGTTCTCTTGGAAGAAAATAGCGGTCTAATTTCTGTTTGATTTCTCCAGACATAAAGTAGTAAAACCATTCCTTTCCAGTTCCTGATTGATTTCATCAACGGTCAGATCTTTCTGTATGCAGAGCATAATATAATAATCCCTTTTGTCTCTTGGATACAGCTGTGGCTGGTGAAATCGCCTGAGCATTTGGCATATTTGACTGTATTCATAATGAAGATTCAGAAATACTACCAGCAAACGGTCTCTGCTCAGTTGTTTTTTCCCATTTAGAAAATCATATAAATGTGAGTGGTGAAGATAGCACTCATCTGCAAATTGATTGAGACTGTATCCGGAAGACTTGATATCCTGCCAGATTTTATACCTGTCTTGTTCCGCATTTTGATTAAACTTAATTTCAGATTCAGATGGCGGTGTACCATTTGAAAAGAGTTTGTCGATATCATCTGTGCTTATTGTCATTTTCTCATCTCCATTTCCAGCTGTTTTCAGTATAACAGGGAGATAAATTTTCTGCAATCAGATTTTTAAGAGAGTACAGGCAATGTGATAGAAATGTTACTGTTTACACGTTAGCCAGTTCGAGGTGTTTTCTGTGAGTGTAGCGTAGCGAAAGTCACAGAAAACCCGAGAGTAGCAGCGCGATATGATGCAGAATGCATCATATCTGTGCATCGCGAAGCGTGTTACTGGTCACGGAGTGAACAGTAACATAGAATTCCACTGCCAGTAAATGCAACAAGGAAGAGATTTTGATAGAATTATTATAATTATAAAATGGAGGAACGAAAGATGTTTTGTGGTAATTGTGGAAAAGAAGTAGAAGATGATTGGGTAGTATGCCCATATTGCAATGCAGCGTTAAAGAATAAAAATGCTCCCAGAAAGACAGTAAGAGGGCAAGAATCTAATTTTTATTCAGATAAGCCTCAAATGAGAAATGAGAAAAACAGCAAATTGCCGACGATTTCAATGATTTTGGGGATTGTGGGGATTATTTTAAGCTTTATTGTGATTGGCATTATTCCGTGTACCATTGGCCTGGTTCTTTCAATTCGTGCTCTGTCTGGACATGTTGGGCGAAAGAAGAGGTCAATCGTAGGTTTAATAACTTCCATAATTGGGATAGTTATTGCAATTTTAATTCTGATGGCAGCGGTAACATCTGATGAGGATACTGTGACAAACAGTGAAGTCAGGGTGGCTGAGACGGAATTGAACAGAAGTTCAGAAGAATTGCCCATTATAAATAACGAAACAGAGGAAATAGTGGATGCCAACAATGAATTACAGCAGGATGAAGAGTCATTTTATGCAACTGAAAATTTAAACATAGATGAACTACCGATATATTCTATGGACTATTTAACAGCATACGTGGATGCGAATGATATTCAAGTGCCCAAGGTTTCCAAAAAGGCGGAGATTGATAAAGCATTAACTGATAATTCTGCGTCTGTATGTTTGAAGAAAGATGGAGATAAGTTTGTAGCAACAGTAGAAGATACGGAATGGGTTTATATTGGGGAAATAAAAGACAACAAACCTGTCGGTGTAGGAAAAATTCTCCGATTGGTATCCGTTAATCAATATGAGGAAAATGGTATTACACATTTGGATATAGGCGAGTATCAAAGTTATGTAAGTGAAGAAGACATTTATTTTGTTTTGTCTTATGTGGGTGAGTTTAAAGATGGATATTATAGTGGTTATGGATGGGAGTTTGCATCTCCTGTTTTAGACAGCAATGATCCTGGTTACAACATTTATGTAAGAAATATAGGATACGATTATGTGTCTATATATGATGACCTGCAGCAAAACATTCTTAATTCCTGTAATCCTATAGAGTATATGGGAGAATTTAAGAAAGGAAAACGATGTGGAGAAGGAGTAAAGATAGAATATGCAATTCGAGAAGTACCGGAATATACTGATATAAGCGGAATCAAGGAAAGTGTTGGTTACGAGATTGACAGGGAATTACAAATCACTGTTGGCGAATATGAAAATAACTATATCAATGGAAAAGTAAAACAATATCTTGCGGGTAATTTACTTTACTCTGGTAATATGAAAGACGGTTCGTATAATGGTGAAGGTACTTTATATTATATCAGATCAGAACAAATTAAATATAAAGGAGAGTGGAAGAATGGTAACTATCATGGGAAAGGTATTCTGTACAATGAAGATGGAACAGTAGTCTATGATGGAAAATGGAGCAATGGGGATTATGCCCCATAATAAAAAACGTAAAAAAGAACGGGGGAAATGTATGCCAAGTTGGGTTATTATTGTATATTTAATTTTAGGTTATTGGGCGACGGGACAGACAATATATAGAAATAGAATACTGATTGGAACAGGAAATGGAATTTTTTTACATAGAGTAATTATGGGTGCATTGCTTGGATTTGTATTAATTCCATGGGCGATTATTTCAATGCTTTTGAGAAAATAAATATTTTTCGGCTTAGTTTGTCGCTGCTGCATTTGTTTATTTTCGTAAACTGTTTTAAATGTAAAGAAACCAGACTGAGCGATTCAGACTGGTTTCTTTAAAAGTGTTGACAGAAATATCGGATGTGGTTATACTGAACAATGTAACAGGTGTTACACGATACAGAAACAATGAAACCGGCAGAAAGGAGGCAGACCATGACACAGAGGAATGTTAGAAGGAGTCGCTCAATAAAAAACAACAGGGGTCAGATTGCCATAGCCGGGACTGAGAGGATGTATCGGTTCTAAAACCATATCCGTATGACAATCAGTATCTCTGTCTGCAGAGGTACTTTTTCTATGTCTTTTTATGGAAAAGTACCTGAAAAAGAAAGGATACTTTGATGAGAATAATAGAGGGAATCTATTCATCAGCAGTCGTGTTCACGACAGAAAACTCAGAAAATGCCATAGATGATTATGCAGCCGCCCAGATTAAAATGATCTGCGACAACGAGGTTTCCAAGGGTTGCAAAATACGTGTCATGCCGGATGTCCATCCCGGAAAAGTCGGGACCATTGGACTTACCATGACGGTAGGGAAAAAGATCCTGCCAAATCTCGTGGGGATTGATATTGGATGCGGGATGATGTTTGCAAAGATCAAACAGAAAAAAATCGAATACCAGAAACTGGATACAGTCATCCGGGAAGGCATTCCGTCCGGTTCCGGAATACGGAAAACACCTCACCATTACAGGGACAGGATCCATCTGGAGGAACTTTGCTGTTACCGGAGTATCCGGACGAATAAAGCAGAAGCAAGCCTCGGGACACTTGGAGGAGGTAACCACTTTATTGAAGTGGATAAAGACGGGGAAGGGAATCTTTACGTCATCCTCCATTCCGGCAGCAGACATCTGGGAAAAGATGTCACAGAGTATTATCTTGCCCGGGGGCAGAAAGTACTCAGACAGAAAGGTGAGGATGTTCCTTTTGAACTTACATACCTTGAAGGGGAACTAATGGAGGACTACCTGCACGATCTCCAGATTGTACAGGAATATGCAGAGATTAACAGGGCAGCCATGCTGGATGTACTGTGCAAGGGGATGAAGTGGAAGGTGGAGGAAACAGTCACCAGCATCCACAATTATGTGGAGGAATCCGAAACGGGCAGAATCTTACGGAAAGGTGCAGTATCCGCCAGAGCCGGGGAAAAAGTGATCATTCCGGTCAATATGCGTGACGGCGTGATCCTGGCGGAAGGACTCGGTAATGAAGAGTGGAATGATTCTGCGCCGCACGGAGCAGGGAGGATAGTAAAAAGGGCAGATGCCTGCTCCAGCTATACAGTGTCGGATTTCAAGGCGGTAATGAAAGGTATCCACTGCTCCTGTATCAATAAGGATACACTGGATGAAGCGCCTTTTGCATACCGCAGATTGGAGGATATACAGCAGGTGATTTCTGAAACTGTCAGGAGTATGCAGGTTTTAAGACCGGTCTACAATTATAAAGCAGGAGGGAAACAGTGATGTTTCATGGTTTCCAGCCATGAGTCAAGAAACAAAGAAGGCACCATGGGGTCAAATACTTTTGACCCCAACATCATAAGTTATGACAGTAAAAATATGGAAGATGAGAAAGGGAAAGTAGGTTTTGATATGAAGGGAGCGGTTGGAAACATGGAGATTATAAATTAATGCATAGTATGCTGCCGTTTGCCTTGCTATTTGGGAAAGTGGGTGTTAAAATTTTAAAATAGTATTTATGTGTTCCAACGATAGGACAGTTCAATTTTATACGTTTTGGAAGATAAGCTTCGGAAAGGGGCATGGTGATAGAATGGGTTTTTATCTCAATCCGCCTGCAGACGGATTTGCGGAAATATTAAATGATGGTTTATACGTTGATAAGTCTGAATTGATTTCATATATGAATCGGGTCTTAGGTACGCCAAAGAAGCTGACTTGCTTTAGTCGTCCCAGGCGTTTTGGAAAATCCTTTGCTGCCAGGATGTTGGTTGCCTATTATTCCAGAGGAGCGGATGCCAGGGAATTATTTGAGAATCTTAAGATATCAAAAGATGAAGCGTCTGGATTTGAAGTACACTTGAATAAATATGATGTAATATCTTTGGATATCACATCCTTTATTTCCGTTGCTGATGACATAGGCGAAACGGTGAATGATATACAGGCAGATGTGATTGATGAATTGCGAGAGGCATTTCCAGACTGTATCCGGGAAAATACGAAATCTTTATTTAAAGCTCTTTTACAGGTTAATGCCAAAACTGGAAGGAAGTTTATTATTATTATTGATGAATGGGATGCACTGTTTCGGGAGGCAAAGAATAATGTCGGTGTTCAGCAGGCATATATTCAGTTGCTGCGCAGCTTGTTTAAAAGTAACCAGACATCGCAGATTATCGTTGGTGCATATATGACAGGCATACTTCCAATCAAGAAGTATGGAACACAATCTGCGTTAACAGATTTTTATGAATTTACTATGCTTGAACCGGGACCTCTGGCTGAGTTTGTCGGTTTTACGGAAAAGGAAGTCCGTACTTTGTGCAGCAGACATGACCTTGACTTTCATGAGGCACGTAAGTGGTATGATGGTTATAGATTTGGCAGAACAGAGCATGTGTATAGCCCCAACTCAATTATCAAAGCAATTTTTAATAAAAGATTTAGCAATTACTGGACACAGACAGAAACTTATGAATCATTAAAGATTTATATTGATTTAAATCATGATGGTTTAAAAGATGCTGTCGTCGATATGCTGGGCGGAAAACGGTGTCGGATTGATACGGGAACTTTTCAAAACGATATGACATCGTTAGAAAGTAAGGATGATGTATTTACGCTGTTGGTTCATTTGGGATATTTGGCGTATGATATTGATAATAAGGAGGTTTTCATTCCAAACGAGGAAGTACGTGAAGAATTTATTCGTGCCCTTAAAAATGGTAACAGAAAAGAACTGGTAAAAGTGATTGAGCGGTCTGAACAGTTGCTGGATGCGACACTACGTATGGACAGTGATACTGTTTCTGAAATCTTAGAAGAGGCGCATGAAGCGAACACAGCGCCGAAATTCTATAACAATGAACAGGCTCTCCGCTCTGTGGTTGTTATGGCATATCTAAGCTGCGTAGATCATTATCTCAGGTTTGAGGAACTGGCAAGCGGCAAGGGATATTCCGACATTCTGCTCCTGCCAAATCGTACATCGAAAAAGCCGGCATTGCTGATTGAATTAAAATGGAATAAGAGTGCGGAAAAAGCAGTAACGCAGATTAAGGATAAGAACTATGCAAAATTTACAAAGAAGTTTGGCTATGAAGGCGAACTTCTGCTGGTAGGAGTCAACTATAGTACGAATAGTAAAAAGCATTCATGCAAGATTGAGAAATATGTGATAGAATAATTTCTCACCCCACCTTGCTGTCCTGTTCATAAAATCAGACAGCAAGGTGGGGATTTCTTCTTTACAGATTTCAACATAGAAGGGAGTTCCAGGCATATATTAATAGTAAGGTGAGTATCATATGGGAGCGTTTTGCATGGAAGAGAGGAATGAGTACAATTTCCGCGGACTGGGAATCCTGACGCTGTGTATGCTGTTGTTTGCAGTGGGCGTCTGGAGATTTGGAGGGGGAGCCACACCGGCAAGCAGCAGAGCAGGGAACCGTGAGCTGCCCATTTACTGTGTGGATACGGAGAAAAAACAGGTGGCACTGACCTTTGATGCGGCATGGGGAAATGAGGATACGCAGGAAATACTGAGCATTCTGAAAAAGCATGATGTGAAGGTGACTTTTTTTATGACAGGGGGATGGGTAGAGAAATACCCGGAAGATGTGAAGCGCATTCTTGCCGATGGACACGACCTGGGCAACCACAGCCAGAATCACAAGAACATGAGCCGGCTGACGAATGCACAGTGCAGACAGGAACTGATGAGTGTCCATGACAAAGTGAAGGAGCTGACGGGATATGAAATGTTCCTGTTTCGTCCGCCCTATGGGGATTATGACAATCATGTGATCACCTGTGCAAAGGAATGTGGATACTATTCGATTCAGTGGGATGTGGATAGTCTGGATTGGAAGAATTATGGTGTGGAATCCGTGATCAGGACGGTTCTGGAGCACCCGCATCTGGGAAACGGCTCTGTCATCCTCTGCCATAATGGGGCAAAGGATACAGCCGGGGCACTGGAGAAGATCATCCTGGGTCTGAAGGGAAAGGGATATGAACTGGTTCCGGTATCGCAGCTGATCTACCGGGAAGACTATCATATGGATGCGGAAGGGAGACAGTTTTCCGATGAATCATGATAATTTCACGCTGCTTCCCGGAGCGTATACACACTTCGTATGGGCTGGTACGTAAATCAGTAACGCCCGGAACCGTTTCTGCAGGACGGTTAATAGCGGGAAATACCTGCCTGCAGCTCCTTTGCCCACTGCTGCAGGCTGTAGGTGCTTCCGTCAAACAGCTTCAGGATCGTTCCGAAGGCATGATCATGGGCAAAGGCATTGGCCTCATCGGTATCCACATGCATCGCCAGCCGGAAATTCGGGTGGACGCGTACCACCACATCGGCATAGATGAGGGAACGTTCGTAGCTCTCCATGATGACAAAGACTTCATCCTTGTCCTTTACCTTCATTTGAAGGGCATCTACCGGTGTCATATGGATATGGCGTTTTGCTACCATCAGTCCCCGGGGAATCTCCAGACTGCGTCCGGATACATGGCGCAGAGTGCAGCCGGGTGTGCCGTCGACATCGCCGGACTGCCGGATGACAGCGGGAAGTCCCAGATGACGGGTATCCGTTACGGACACCTCGATCTGAGTGTCAGGGCGGAAGGGACCGAGGATCGCCACATTTTCAAAGCTGCCCTTTGGCCCCTGGACGCTCAGCCTTTCGGCCGCCAGGTATTGTCCCGGCTGGCTCAGTTCACGGACGGGAGTGAGCTCGGCACCTTTACCGAAGAAATATTCAAAATCAGATCTTGACATATGGATGTGTCGTGCGCTTGTTTCAATAGGTATTTTTGCGGGCATGATTTTCACCTCTGTATGTGTTTTTTATGCAAATGTATTCCATGATGCCTTCGGATTTTTCCGTGCTTCGCGATCCCATTGACCCTGGCATCAGAATATTCCTGTTTATTATATTCTACCGGAAGAAGAATTTCAATTCCGGCTTAAAAAAAGTTGTGATTCACAGGAGTCTGTATTGTAATTTCCGGCTATTTCCTGTATACTGTTTGTGTGATAAGAAACAGAAGAAGAACTACCAGACCTCAAAGGTACGTCCTGAGGGGAAAGGGGTGCAGGTTATAGATGACAGGTAAAGTGCGCCCTTTTGGGCGCACTTTTTCCATTTTAACGAAAAGGGTAACTGTTCATAGCCCATTCGAAAAACAAAAAGGAGACAGACGATGGAGACAAGAATTGCCGTGATTTCTATTATTATCGAGAATAATGATGCATCAGAGGAGCTGAACAGGATCCTCCACCAGTATGCAGACGATGTAGTAGGCCGTATGGGAGTGCCGTACCGTCAGAAGGGAGTGTCTGTAATCTGTGTTATCCTGGATGCACCGCAGGACAGGATCAGTGCCCTGTCAGGAAAGCTGGGAATGCTTCCCGGAGTCACAAGTAAAACCATTTATTCAAAACTCAATCAGTAACTGTTCAGAAGAAAAAGAAAGCCCGGGAGAGGCGGTTTTGCGAACGGGTTCTGAACAGTTACCTCAATTTCTAAATCAGGAGGATATGTGTATGTATCAGGCAAAATCAATGAAAGCAGAGGAGTTTATTGACCACCAGGAGATTCTGGACACGCTGGAGTATGCAGAGAAGAACCGGCACAATGCAGAGCTGATCGATCAGATCCTCGCGAAGGCGAGAGAGAGGAAAGGGCTTTCCTACCGGGAGGCGGCTGTGCTGCTGGACTGCGATATTGAGGAAAAGAACCAGGAGATCTATGCCCTGGCAGAGCAGATCAAAAAGGACTTTTACGGAAACAGGATCGTCATGTTTGCGCCGCTTTATCTCTCGAATTATTGTGTGAACGGCTGTGTTTACTGTCCGTACCACGCAAAGAACAAACATATCGCCAGAAAGAAGCTGACCCAGGAGGAGATCCGGAAAGAGGTCATTGCACTGCAGGATATGGGGCATAAGCGTCTGGCACTGGAGACAGGAGAAGATCCGGTGAATAACCCGATCGAATATGTGCTGGAAAGTATCAAGACGATCTATGGGATTAAGCACAAAAATGGCGCGATCCGACGCGTGAATGTGAATATTGCGGCGACGACTGTGGAGAATTACCGGAAGCTGAAGGAGGCAGGCATCGGAACCTATATTCTTTTCCAGGAGACCTATCATAAGGAGAGCTACGAAAAGCTTCATCCCACCGGACCGAAGCATGATTACGCCTATCACACAGAGGCCATGGACAGAGCCATGGAGGGTGGTATTGATGATGTGGGTATCGGTGTACTCTTTGGTCTGGAGCTGTACCGTTATGAATTTGTCGGGCTGCTGATGCATGCGGAGCATCTGGAGGCAGTGCACGGTGTGGGTCCGCATACGATCAGTGTGCCGCGTATCCGGCGTGCGGATGATATCGATCCGGATATGTTTGATAATGGCATCGATGATGATACCTTTGCGAAGATCGTGGCATGCATCCGGATCGCAGTTCCCTATACCGGCATGATCATCTCCACACGGGAGAGCCAGAAATGCAGAGAGCGTGTGCTGCATCTGGGTGTTTCCCAGATCAGCGGAGGCTCCAGAACCAGCGTGGGAGGCTACGCGGAGGAAGAACCTGAGGAGGAGAATTCCGCACAGTTTGATATCAGTGATACGCGTTCGCTCGATGAGGTCGTTAACTGGCTGATGCGCCTTGGATATATTCCGAGCTTCTGTACGGCCTGCTATCGGGAGGGCCGTACGGGAGACCGTTTTATGAGCCTGTGCAAGAGCGGACAGATCCAGAACTGCTGTCATCCGAATGCACTGATGACGCTGAAGGAATATCTGGAGGACTATGCTTCGGAGGATACGAAGCGGATCGGAGAAGAACTGATCGCCAGAGAGATTGAAAAGGTGCCGAGAGAGAAGACGAGAGAGATTGCCAAGCGCCATCTGGAAGAGATCGCCCGCGGACAGAGAGATTTCAGGTTCTGAGTACCCGGGCTGAAGAAGGGAGAGGATGCGATGGGAATGAACAGTACACCTTCCGCGGAGAGGGTGCATATCGGTATTTTCGGAAAGAGAAATGCCGGTAAATCGAGTGTGATCAATGCATTGACGGGACAGAGCCTGGCCATAGTATCCGATGTAAAGGGGACGACAACCGATCCGGTGTCAAAGGCGATGGAGCTTCTTCCGTTAGGGCCGGTGGTCATGATCGATACGCCGGGAATTGATGATGAGGGAGAGCTTGGAAGCCTCAGGGTAAAGAAGAGCTATCAGGTCCTGAACAAGACAGATATAGCGGTTCTGGTGGTGGACGGCACGGAAGGGATGACAGAGGAGGATGAGACACTGCTTCAGCGGATCCGAAAGAAGCAGATCCCGTGGGTGGTCGTATTCAATAAAATGGACCTGGCAGAAATCACACTTCCGGAAGGTGAGAATTATATTGCAGTCAGCAGTAAGACGGGCGAACATATATGGGAACTGAAGGAGCTGATCGCACGACAGGTGCCGGATGAAAATCAGGGGAGAAGAATCGTCTCGGATCTTCTTGAACCGTCCGATTTCGTGGTGCTTGTTGTGCCCATCGATAAAGCGGCGCCAAAGGGGAGGCTGATCCTGCCCCAGCAGCAGACGATACGGGATATTCTGGAGGCGAATGCCGTTTCCATTGTCGTAAAGGAGAATGAACTGAAAGATACACTGGCATGTCTGGGAAAGAAACCGAGGCTGGTGATCACGGACAGCCAGGCCTTCCGGCAGGTGGCAGAGGATACGCCCGAAGACATCAGGCTTACTTCCTTTTCGATTCTGTTTGCCAGATATAAAGGGGAACTGGAGCCCTTTGTGGAAGGTGTAAAAGCTCTGGAGAAGCTTGAGGACGGAGATAAGATCCTGATTTCCGAAGGCTGTACCCATCACCGGCAGTGTGACGATATCGGTACGGTAAAGCTGCCCCGCTGGATCCGGGAATACACTGGGAAGGAACCGGAATTTTCATTTACCAGCGGTGTGGAGTTTCCTGAAGACCTGTCACCATACAAGATGATCGTACATTGTGGAGGATGTACCCTGAATGCCAGGGAGATGCGTTACCGGATCGCATGTGCCGCGGATGCGGGGATTCCAATTGTTAATTATGGAATTCTGATCGCTTATATGAACGGGATTCTGAAGAGGAGTCTGGATGGAATTGAGTACACATCCCCAGAGGGCACTGTGATATAGGAAAAGAATCAGGCGGCAGGTATCTGATGTCCTGCCGCCTGATTCTTTTTTTAAGTATGCTCTGGCGTACTCCTGCAATGCGCCGGAGCTTTCTTTTCTTTCAGAATAGAATGGATGATTCTTAGAATCCTGCTTTTTTCAGGATGCTTTCTGCCTTTGCTGTATCATCCGTTACGCAGAGTACCACGTAGTTTCCGGATACCTTGATAATGGCTGCATCCAGCTTCTTTACTTCCTCCGGTGCATAGCTTGCGAACAGTTCTGAACGGTTCTCTACGCGGGATTTGAAAAGATCCTGGACTTCGGAGGTATAGCTGCTGTCTTTGCATTTCACAACGGCAACCTCACAGGAGGTAGCACCTGTGCTCATGTAAGCAGCACTGTCCTCTACCTGCTCCATGTCGATAAAGTAGGTGGATGCGAGGATATCAGATACCACCGGTTCAGAGGAAAGCGTACCGTCGCTTACCGTTTCGGACAGCTGACCGGCCAGATCGGCTGCGCTTACGTTTACTTCCTTTGGAGTGTTTCCGCCGCAGGCGGTGAGTGACAGGATCAGCATAAGAGCTGCGAGTGTGACAGATAAATACTTCTTCATAATACAATCTCCTTTTTGTTTTTGTTATATGATGTTGATGCCAGGGTTAAAAGCTCATGATTTTGTGACGCTATACCGGGTACAGCCGTCATTTCACAGAGCTGTTTCTGAGGAGGTTTCCGACTGTGTTTCCGATTCGGGGGAAGATTCTGTTCCGGAAGGACGGGGAATGTCATTCTCCGGGACGTAGTGGTTCTTTAAATACTCCAGCCAGATCTTGCAGTAGGAGTCATACATATGTACGCCGTCACTGGTTGCACCTTCTGTCAGGGAGTGGTTCCCGTTTGACAGGACTTCGTTGATATCGACGTAATAATAACCTTCTGATTCACAGAGCTCCAGTATCTTTTCGTTTACTGCGTCTATGTTCCGGTTATTTACATAGGTAGAATCTTCAACCTTGGCTTCTTCGACATAGGCAACACTGATCACGTAGATGATGGCATCCGGTGCCAGTTTTTTGATCTCGCCCAGGCAGACCCGGTAGTTTTCCTTGAAGTCATTAAAATCCGGTTCTCCCAGGTCATTTGTTCCCAGCATTACGTAGACCTTTTTATAGTGGGTATTGATCAGAGCCTGATACACGGTGATGTATTCATTGTACATATAGATGTACGGTTTTTCAAAGATATTGATGACATCCATACCCACACCTGTCAGGAATGTACCCTGCGTTATGCCGGACTGGTTGCGAAAACCTTCCATTCGAGAGTCACCGATGAAAACCGCATCTGCGAAGTAGGAATCATCTACCGGTGTCGCCTGCAGGGCTGCGATTGCCGGGTTGGCCGGAGCAGCCGGTGTCACGGAATTCGTTTCCGGTGTCACGGCAGCCGGTGTCTCGGATTCAGCAGAAAGCTCTGTTTCCTCTTTCTTACTGTCTGCGAGAATTTCATCGATCTGTGAGTTTACCTGTGATCTCAGGCTGTCTTTTCGAAAGATATTGATCAGCAGATTCCCTTCAAACACAATCAATACAATGAAGATTAAAATAAGCATATTAAGAAAACGGCCAGGTTGCTGCCGTTTGCGCTTTTTCTGATGTGCCATATGTTCTCCCCTAATGAATCGTTGTAACTCCCCGGAGCCGGAGAGTTAATAAAAATTAGTTTGTTTTTTCCTCGACTCTATTATATAATAAACCCCGTAATTGTAAATAGTTTTTTCAAATCGTAAAAAAAAATTAATGATGCTAGTGTACTGACACATTCATTTTCAAACTAATGACGCAGAATGTTTTTTCATCGACAAGGAGACTGAATGAGGCGATGCGGTGGCATCGTCGATTGAAGTCAACGCAGCTCGATGGAAAAACAGGCAAGTCAATTAGTTGAAATATGAACGTGTCAGTACACTAGGGTCAAAGGGTCAAATACTTTTGACCCCAACATCAAATTAATTAAAGCCGGCAGGATTGCGGAATTGCTGGCATCATCAAAGTTAGAAAGACAGATGTGAGGTAAGTATGGTTTTTAGCAGTTTGTTATTCATGTTCCGGTTTTTACCAGTTGTACTGATCCTGTATTTTATTGCTCCGAGAAAAATACGAAATGTGATACTGTTTGTTTTCAGCCTGTTTTTTTATGCATGGGGAGAGCCGAAATATGTGTTCCTGATGCTCTTTTCCATTACGATGGATTATACGGTGGGCCGCCTGATCGACCGGTTTAAAGAAAGCGGAGAGATGAAAAAGGCCAGGGCAGCGCTGCTGTTTTCTGTGGTAGTCAATCTGAGTATTCTGGCCTTCTTTAAGTATGCGGATTTTCTTCTGGGAACGGTGAACGCTCTGTTTGGTACAAGGCTGCCGCTTCTGAATATTCCGCTTCCGATCGGAATTTCCTTCTTTACCTTCCAGACCATGTCCTATACGATCGATGTGTACCGGGGAGCGACGAAGGTGCAGAAGAACTGGATCAATTATGGAACCTATGTCTCGATGTTCCCGCAGCTGATTGCCGGACCGATCGTACAGTACAAGACGATTGCAGAACAGATGATGCAGGAAAACCGCGAAAATGCGGATGATTTTGCAGATGGTATCCAGCGGTTTATGGCAGGTGTCGGAAAGAAGGTACTGCTGGCGAATAATATCGGTGTTCTCTGCGACACGGTGCTGGCGATGCCCATGGAGAGCATGCCGGCAGCGACTGCGTGGCTGGGGGCGATTGCCTACACCTTCCAGATTTATTTCGATTTCTCAGGATACTCGGATATGGCCATCGGCCTTGGAAAAATGTTTGGATTTCATTTCCTGGAGAACTTTGACCATCCCTACATATCAAAAAGCATCACGGAATTCTGGAGACGCTGGCATATTTCCTTAGGCTCCTGGTTCCGGGAATATGTGTATATTCCGCTGGGCGGAAACCGGGAAGGAATGGCAAAACAGATACGGAATATTCTTGTGGTATGGATGCTGACAGGAATCTGGCATGGGGCACACTGGAATTATGTATTGTGGGGCGTGTACTACGGTGCGTTCCTGATCCTGGAAAAGTTTGTAATTGGAAAATGGATGAAAAAGCTGCCCGGCGGCCTGCAGAATCTGTATACCCTTTTTGTTGTCGTGATCGGATGGGTACTTTTCAAAAGTGAGGATCTGTCTCTGTGCGGCTCCTGGTTAAGAGCAATGTTTGGCGGATACGGGGCAGGCTTCCTGAATTCCGAGACGATTTATCTGTTGTACAACTATGCGGTACTGCTGGTGATCCTGGTACTGGGAAGTACCCGTCTGCCCGGAACGTGGGCACTGAGAGTACTTTCCCGCCTGAAGGAGGGCGGTGTGGCACAGACGGTTCTGCGCTGTGCATTCTGTGTCGGTATTTTCGTGATCGCAGTGGCTTATCTGGTGGATGCGACCTACAACCCGTTTTTATATTTCAGGTTCTAGTGTGATCCACCTGGAAAGCTTTACCGGAAATCAGACCAGTGAAACGGTAAGTGATCGGGCATGACGGTTACTATTACTATGGAGGCATGATGAAGAATAGAAGACAAAATATTACGCTTATAGTTATTTTTAATCTGCTGATCTTTGGAGTTACGGCGGCGAGCCTGCTGGCGCCTGAGAAGGAGTTTTCGGATCGGGAAAACAGGACACTGGCTCAGATGCCGGGGCTCTCTGTGGATTCCTATTTCAGCGGAACGTTTGCAAAGGATTATGAAAGCTATATCACCGATCAGTTTCTTTTCCGGGATCAGTGGATCGGTGTGAAAACGGCGGTGGAGCGGGCGACCTTCAAGCAGGAGAGCAATGATATCTATTTTGCAAAGGACGGGTATCTGATCGAAAAGCATACGGACAGCTTTACCGGGGATACGGCCCGGAGGAATATCGGCAGCCTGGCTGACTTTATGAAAGAGATGAAGGACAGGTACGGAGAAGGCCATGTGACAGCGATGGTGGTGCCAAATGCAGTGGATATCCTGAAGGAAAAGCTGCCACCTTATGCGTCTCCTTATGACGAGAGTGTCTATCTGAAGCAGATCGAAGAGGCACTTCCGGAGGGAACCTGGTTTGACAGTGAAGCAGTGTTAAAGGAGCACAGCAGCGAAGATCTTTATTACAAGACGGATCATCACTGGAAGACACTGGCGGCATGGTATGTGTATGAGGCATGGGCAGGGGAAAAAGGCCTGAATCCTCCCTCCCTTTCGGATTACCGGATCGAGACGGTGACAGAGGAGTTTCAGGGAACCATCGAGGCGAAGGTGGGCGGTGATGTGGGATACGATTCCATCGAGATCTTCCGCCTGAAGGACGAAGCACCCTATTCGCTTCTGTATAACAGAAAAGAAGCGAAGACAGACCTGTACAACTGGGAGGCGCTTCAGACAAAGGATAAATACAGCCTGTATTTTGGAGGAAACCAGCCGGTGGTGGAAGGGACGATCGAAAATGGCAGTGACAGGCGGCTGCTCGTGATCAAGGATTCTTATGCACACTGTTTCCTGCCCTTTACCTTCCGGGATTTTTCAGAGGTGGACTTCGTGGATCTCAGGTATTTTAATGAGAGTCTGAGGGAATATATGGAGGGAAAGGATTATACGGATGTACTGTTTCTGTACAATGCTTCCGGATTTGCGGAAGATCCCAATGTAGCGAGGCTTGGAAACTGACAGCAGGTAACAGACATGTCTGCTGCTCTCGCCCGATAGATTTATAGAATTTGCCTCCGGTGAGAGGGCTCCCCAAGGCAAATATTTATAAATCTGTATGACTCTGAACAGTTACTAACATAATAATGAAGAAGGAGATTTCAGGAAATGAGCTATGCGGATCAGATATTTATTTCCATGTGTAAGGATATTATAGAGAATGGTGTGAGTACGGAAGGTGAGAAGGTGCGTCCCGTCTGGGAGGATAACGGAGAGTCGGCGTACACCATCAAACGCTTCGGTGTGGTGAACCGGTACGATTTGAGAAAGGAGTTTCCGGCACTTACTTTAAGAAAGACGGCACTGAAAAGTGCATTTGATGAGATCCTGTGGATCTGGCAGAAGAAATCTAATAATGTCAGGGATCTGAACAGCCATATCTGGGATTCCTGGGCAGATGAGGAGGGTTCCATCGGAAAAGCCTATGGTTATCAGCTGGGTGTGAAGCATCTTTATAAGGAAGGGATGATGGATCAGGTAGACAGAGTGCTTTATGATCTGAAGGAGAATCCCTACAGCAGGCGCATCATGACGAATATTTACGTCCATGCAGATCTGCACGAAATGCATCTTTATCCCTGTGCCTACAGCATGACCTTCAATGTGACACAGGAGAAGGGAAAGGACAGACTGACGCTGAATGCAGTCTTGAACCAGCGTTCCCAGGACGTACTGGCGGCCAACAACTGGAATGTGAGCCAGTATGCATTGCTGCTGATGATGATGGCACAGGTATGTGATATGGAGGCGGGAGAGCTTCTTCATGTAATCGCAGACGCACATATCTATGACCGGCACGTGCCCATGGTTCAGGAGCTGATCACCCGGACACCTTATCCGGCGCCAAAGGTCTGGCTGAACCCGGAGATTAAGGATTTCTATCAGTTTACGGTGGATGACCTGCATGTAGAAAACTATGTAACAGGACCCCAGATAAAAAATATACCCATAGCGGTGTAAGTGCAGCTGACCGGAGTGAACAGTAACCGCTATGGCGTAAAAGAAAGGAAGGACAGGATGAATCTTATTGTAGCAGTAGATGAAAAATGGGCAATTGGAAAGGACAACCGGCTTCTGGTGAGTATTCCGCAGGATATGAAATTTTTCCGGGAGACGACGACAGGAAAGGTGGTCGTCATGGGACGGAAGACCCTGGAGAGCTTTCCGAACGGACTGCCATTAAAGAATAGAACAAACATCGTGATGACCAGGAACACGGAGTATCAGGTAAAGGATGCCATCATCGTGCACTCTGCCAAAGAGCTTCTTTCTGCGCTGGAACCGTATGACAGTGAGGACATTTATGTCATTGGAGGGGACAGTATTTACAGAGAACTGCTGCCTTACTGTGATGTGGCACATGTGACAAAAATCCAGCATACCTACGAAGCAGATGCATGGTTTCCGAATCTGGATGATATGGAGGACTGGGAGATTACCGGTGAGAGTGACGAGCAGACCTACTTCGATCTGGAATACCGGTTCATCAGGTATGAGAGAAAAAAATAGATTTTTTAAAAACTTTTTGTTCACAATGGAAAAATTGCGGTATAATGGAGCAAGTAAAAAGAATTACGGAGGAATAAGATATGGCAAAAAAAGACATTGACTGGGCAAATCTCGGTTTTGCATATCAGGAAACCGCGATGAGATATGTTTCTAATTTCAAGGATGGAAAATGGGACGATGGCATTCTGACAGAGGATGCAAACGTTGTATTAAATGAGTGCGCAGGTGTTCTGCAGTATGCGCAGACCTGCTTTGAGGGTCTGAAGGCCTATACCACGGAGGATGGACATATTGTTACTTTCCGCCCGGATCTGAATGCAGAGCGTATGATCGATTCTGCCAAGAGACTGGAAATGCCGGTATTTCCTAAGGAGCGGTTTATCGAGGCTGTTCACCGGACGGTAGAGGCAAATGCGGATTATGTACCGCCATATGGTTCAGGAGCTACCTTGTATATCAGACCTTACATGTTTGGTACGAATCCTGTCATCGGGGTAAAGCCGGCAGATGAGTATCAGTTCCGTGTGTTTACCACACCGGTAGGACCGTACTTTAAGGGTGGTGTCCGTCCGCTGACGATCCGCGTGAGTGATTTTGACCGTGCGGCACCTCACGGAACAGGACATATCAAGGCCGGTCTGAATTACGCCATGAGCCTGTATGCGATCGTCAATGCCCATGAAGAGGGATACGATGAGAATATGTATCTCGATCCGGCTACCAGAACAAAGGTAGAAGAAACAGGCGGTGCGAACTTTATCTTTGTTACAAAAGACAATAAGGTGGTGACACCGAAGTCAGGAAGCATCCTGCCATCCATTACACGCCGCTCCCTGATCTATGTGGCTAAGGAGTATCTGGGACTGGAGGTAGAGGAGAGAGAGGTTCTCTTCGAAGAAGTGAAGGATTTTGCAGAATGTGGTCTGTGTGGCACAGCGGCAGTCATCTCTCCGGTAGGAAAGATCGTAGATCACGGAAAAGAAATCTGCCTGCCAAGCGGTATGGATGCAATGGGACCGGTTACCCAGAAGCTGTATGATACGCTGACCGGTATCCAGATGGGACGCCTTCAGGCGCCGGAAGGATGGATCCATGTCATAAAATAGATCAGGCTCCTTTGTCGGAATGTTTTTATAGAAAATGCCAGGGCATAATATGCTCTGGCATTTTCTCTCTACAGGAAACCCCAACGGATTTCAGAGTCCATTCGCAAAACCGCCTCTACGAGGCTTTTCTTTTATTTCACCTTTACTTTTTTCGTCTTACTGAATGCCCCGTATGCCTTTTTACCGTCGATGGTCTTATAGGAACGGATACGCACGTAATACGTCTTTTTGCTCTTCAGGCTCCGGATGATGCTTGAGGTTGTCTTGTTCTTTGTTACAGAGATCTTTTTCACCTTTCCGCTGAACTTTCTGCTGGTGGAGCAGAAGATCTGATAGCCGTCTGACTTTTTATCCCTCTTCCAGCTCAGCTTCAGGGCCTTTGTCTTATATTTCAGAGCCTTTGACAGAACTGCCTTTTTCGGGACGATACGGAAGAAAGCAGTACAGCTTCCCGTATAACTGCCTTTGCCGGTGATACGGACAGATGCTTTTCCGGGATTGGTATTGTTAAGGAAAGTAAGGACATAGTCCGTGCCATTTGTCAGTGCCTTTCCATTCAGAGACACACGCGGCTGTGGTGTGATCGCTTTTCCGGTATAAGCCATATCCGGGATCGGAGAGATCACGGCCTTCGACAGATCCAGAAGAGCGGATGGCTTATCAGGCTGTGATGTATCAGCCTTTACCAGTGCTTTCTGAGCTGCATACAGTGTCAGTGCCGCATCCCGGGCATCCTTCTGCGAGGAAGGACTGGCCAGAACTGCTTTCGCAGTGGTCAGAGCCTTTGCAAATGCTTCCGTATTTTTGTAATCCTTTAAGGGCAGTGTATCAGCATCCCGGATACAGGCCTGCAGAATCCTCAGATCCGTTTGTGTCGGAACGGGAACCAGGGCATCCTCTGCCCTCTCGATCAGACGGAGAAGAAGATCAGCTGCTTCCTGAGAGGTATTCACATCTGTGATCTGCATTCTGGCTCTCTGGATTTGTTTTTCCAGTTCGGCCAGGCTTTCAGGAGTATACAGATCCCGGTCCAGAGCATCGAAATCTGAAATCGCAAGCTGCAGCGCATTCATATCGGTGATCTTTTTGTAAACAGAAAGCTCAGCCGCACTTCCGAAGCCGCCCACACCCTCCTTTACGACAAACCGCACCTTTTGTGTCTGTACCGGTTTGAAGGATACCTTCTCGACGGTAAGATCATTGTTAAAGGAACCGCCTTCCACCAGAGGAACCCATTGACCGGATGCGGCGTTCATATAGTAAAGATCATAATCGGTAACCATTCCGTTTCTTCCGCCGCCTGAACGGCACAGATAAGAGAACCGGTTGATCTCACAGGGACTTCCAAGGTCAATGTCGATGGTTGCAGGAAGGGCCTGGGGAGCCGGGGTGTAATTGCTGTGCCAGAAGGTATCCGGGTCATTGTCAAAGGCCAGCGAAACAGGGCCTTCGCTGCCGGCCAGCGGATTCTCATTGTCACAGGTTACGGTAAAACTTCCTGGATCCAGCTTCAGGCTGTCCGTGAGTACCGGAGTATTCTGTCGGCCGGCAAGGGCAGCATTCAGTTTTTCCAGGATCGCAAAGTATGCGCTGACAGAAACCCCGGAGGATGTGCGCAGAGCTTCCAGCTGATTCTTTGCTTCCTGCAGAGCTGTCCAGTTCTCATCGGTAAAGTATTCTCTTTCAGCCCTAAGATTCTCCAGCACATCGAAGATCATAGAACCAAGAGGGGTATCCTTGAGCACAATGGCTTCATAGGCAGCTGTCAGTTTGGCACATGCAGAGGAAATCTCCTGTGCGGTGACACCGGCCTTGCTGTTGAGGGCGGAAGCTTCTTCCAGTGCGGAAAGGAACGTCTGAAGCTCCTGGCCGTCGACCACGGTATTCCTGTCAACCGCACCGGCCTTTGCGAGCACATTCAGAAACGCTCTGCGGTCTACGACCGGCTGCAATTCCAGACGGACGCTTTCCAGAGTGATGAGCATCTCTTCGATCTGAGGAGCGGTTGCTTTGGCATCCTTTAAAAGTGTTTCTGCATCTTTCAGGCTGTACTGAAGAGTCAGCCATTTGAAATCAGCGATGTAGTCGCCGGAAGGCAGCGCCTTCAGAGCGTTTACCTGTGCAGCGAGCAGATCTTTCTGCTCCCTGTCTGCATATTTTACAGCTTCATACAGAGCGGCATCCAAAGCCCGGTAGACAGTTATGATATCCTCCTGGTCAGGGTTCTCCTGACGCAGCAGTGCTTCTGCCTGTGTAACTGCCTCGCGGATCGCCTTCCAGGAATCCGGTGTGTAATCGCTTTCCTTTAAAGCATTTGCATCAGCGATCAATTCTCCGAGGGTCGTCGCATTCATGGGCTTTGTGCCATCGATGGAAACATTGTCGATGCTGTATTCGGTGCCGGCATTTCTGGTGATGTCAAGATAATAGTCATCATATGCCCCGGTAGTAAACTTTACTTCCAGAGTTCCCTTTGCCATATTTCCAAGGGTGGAAGCAGCAGTGGCAAGGACAGCATGTTCCGTGTCTCCGGCTTCGGAAGCCTTATCGGATCTGATGCCGAGTGTGAAAGCGTTTGCGGTGCCTGCTTTATACTCGAGTCTTACGGTATACTCTGTTTCAGGCAGAAAACGTACCGTAGAAGGGATCGTACGCATATAATCGCCCGCTCTGACCTTCAGAGAGTAGGTTCCCGAGATCACATCCGGGGTGTATTCCGGATTCACCGGATTTCTCTGTGCCAGATGAGACTGGTCGGATTCTGTAGATACGAAGATACCGAGCCCCTGATCCACGTTTTCGAAGTCTTCAAAATACGTATGTTTTCCGGGATCTGTCAAGCCGCATTTCATCACGCGCACATCGTCAAAATCCACAACGGAGGATGCACTGCTGCCGGGTTCTGCAGCAAGCGTCAGCGTTGCAGTATCGGACACCGCAGTAAAACGGACGGACATTCTCTGTGCATTCGTCTGGTATTTGTCGTTATGGTGATAGCCGTAAGTGACATTGGAACGTGTCATATAGTTTTCCAGAACCGTACCTGCGTTGTCCACTTTAATGGAAGCCTTTCTTCCGTCATCGGTGATCGCCCAGACGGATGCGCTGTAGGACTGGCCGGGGATCAGACCGGTGATTTCCTGGCTGACTTCACCTGCCTTTGTTCCTTTAATGTACAGATGGCTGTTGCCGAGGGCATTGTTCTCGATCACGATATGGTCAGCAGCCACATCCTTCTTCCAGTAGCGGAAGCTCTGGGAATCAAATCCCATATCCTTTACCGGAGAACCGGTGGACCATTCCATGGTATCTGCGGAAGTCATATCCGGTGTCGTCTGGCCGGGATAAAGCACATAGCCGGTCCCGGCTTCCGCCTGGATGGTCACCTTTCCGCCCGACACGGTAAGGGTATCGGCAAGAGTCTTTCCTTTATCGGAGAGACGGTAGAGCTTCACGCTGCTGACAGTACCCCAGGAATCCGGAAGATCCCAGGTGGAAGTGCCGCCGGATGGATTGTAGTGATAGATTTTCTCCTCGGCCTTCGGATTCCACGGGATAAACATCAGATTTCCCTCGGCTATCTTCTTACCATCCTTTGTGATGACATTCACACCGTTTACCATCTGTGTGACCACTTCACCGCCGGTACCCAGTACAGCCTTTGTATCATTTTCATACTGCATGACCGGGAAATTCGCCAGATATTTGTTCGGGAGGATCTTTGTGTAAAAAGCAGTCAGTGCCGTATTCAGGTTCTTTGCTCCCTGCCATCCGTTGATACCGATCTGCTCATTGTTCCGGCTGTCTGCTCCGCGGAAGAGCTGGTGGCTGGTGAAGATATCCGCCTGATTGTGATTTACAAACCGTACCAGATTGCCTGCACCGCCGAAATCCGAACCAATATGATGGGCAAATGCGCTGTAGGATACCATTTCATCGACGTATTCCGTTCCCAGCACTATATTCCGGCGGTTGATATTGTCAACCAGCTTGTACATCGGCCAGCGTGTTCCGAAAAACACATCCACATAGACGGTATCCAGCCGGTTCTGTGTATCTGTATCAAAGAGCTTTGCCAGCCTTCCGTCAAGGCCGTTTTCTGATTTGTCCAGATCATCATTCTCGCGGATGGTTCCCACGGAGGAATCATACCAGGACCAGGCACCGAGGCTGGAAGCCAGCTTGCCGTACTGGGGTGCCTCCGGATAGACATCGGTGTGGTTGATGTGGATACCTACTTTGGCATTGTAATCCTCTGAACAGTCCAAAAGCGTGTTGAAATCCTCCAGTCCTCCGGCTCTCTGATTGTAATTGGCAAAATCCGGATGAGAGGCGTCATGTCCTTCCGACTGATAGCCCTTGATGATTACATTCTGGCCAAAACCGTCGGTTGCCAGACTGACTTTTTTGATATTATCCAGGATCCGGAGGAACGGGTACTGGGCTTCTGAGCCTACATTCATGGCGATCATAGGCCAGGTGGAGGTTACCACATCGGCACCTGTTTTTCTTTCCATGCACAGATCACGGAGCGCGATGGCTCCATCCTGATAGTCGATCTTTCCATCACTGTTGCTGTCGCCGACAACGGCAGCCCTCGCCCGGGGCTCCCGGATCTCGATCTCGCCGTCCACACCCCGGTAGGTGAATTCGTTCAGCCACAGTCCGGTAGAGGTATGATCTCCGCAGTCGGTCGTCTTATAGGCGATTTCTTTCCGGTTTTTGTAGGATTCTCCGCTTATAGCGGCAGCGGCATTGTCACAGCTTAAGACAGCAAGAGAGGTTTCGGAGAATCCGCCCTGCGCCGCTCTTGCGGAAAGGTTCGATTTTGTTTCTGCCTGAAAGTTATTGACCCTCAGCTGAGCGTTCGGGGCAGTGCTTGCCATGGAGACCATGCTCTGCTCCGGAAAATTGATGGTGTAAATGGGATTCTTTTCATCCTGAATATGTAATAGCTTCATTTCCAGGACATTTCCCGTTACCGTATAGGAGACATCAAAAGCATATCGGATATCGGAAGAGTTCTCCTCCGGAATCTCCATGTGGTAGATCATGCCATCTGACGATGCTTTGGATGTCACGCGGGCATTGTCATAGATCCTGTTATTGATCTCCACATAGTAAAGTGGTGTTTCCTGACCGGGGACGACAGAGCCGCTCTTCAGGGTATACGAAATCACGCGAGGGAAATCTCCGTCCATGGAGACGGTCATTGCCTCAGAGGAGATCGAGGCGGTTTCTGCCGCTGTGGCAGCAGCCTGCAGCTTCTGGGCGTCCCGCTGGGTAAATTCGTAAACATCCATGCCGGTGTACCGGGTCGTGCGAAAGCCGATCTTTCCGGCATTCTGTGTGATATTGTTTACCGCTTTGGAATAGATCACTTCATTGTCGATGAAAACGGTGATCACATTCTCCACAGCACGGACTTTGATCTTATAGGGGGTGGTGCGTCCATCCAGGATAAAGCCCGCATCACTGATATCTGCAACCTTTCCGTTCTGGTTGTAGACTCCCCAGTTGGTGTAGTGCTGGTTATTCTGGCTGGCAGGACCCACGTAGAGATATTCCTGAGGGCTTACATAGCGCAGGATCACACCGTAATCGCAGCTTACATTTTTGGGATTGAAGGTGAATTCCACCTCTGTGTTTTTTACAGATACGGAATTCTGATCAATAAAAATCCCGTTTCCCGACATGGAGGCAGATGATTCGCCGGCCTCCAGTGTTCCGTCCGAAGAAACCTTTACAAAATTCTCAAGACCCTTTGAAAAGTCTCTGTGATACGTAAAGACGTCACTTTCTTTGCTCACCCGGTCCGTAAAAGCCACAATCTCTTCCGCAGCAAGAACGGGCGGAAGTGCGGGTACCGCTGACAGGATCATCGCCGCCGACAGAACCGATGAAAAAAGACGTTTTCCTTTTTTCTTTTTCATGTGTTTAACTCCTTTCCTTGCAGTAAAACAGCAGATAATCTCCCTGTTTCCTATAGGTGTCATTATCTCATGAGCGGCGGGAGGTTTCAATGCTAAAATGGTTACTTTTTACAGCCATTGTTTTTTTCTGCTTCTGGTGTTATGATAGGGAAAACATGACTTCTCAGAACAGTAACGAAGGCATCATGAAAATGAACGAAGAGCAGAATATCCGGATGAAAGTGGAGGAAAAAATATGTACAGAGAACACACAAAAGCAATAAAGATCGGTAACAGGGTCATCGGCGGCGGGAACCCGGTGCTGATTCAGTCCATGACAAACACAAAGACCGAAGATGTAAAGGCGACCGTGGAGCAGATCCTGCGTCTGGAGGCGGCAGGCTGCGATATCATCCGCTGTGCCGTGCCGACCATGGAGGCGGCGAAAGCCCTGGGAGAGATCCGGAAGGAAATCCATATTCCTCTGGTGGCGGATATTCATTTTGATTACCGGCTGGCGATCGCAGCGATGGAGAACGGGGCGGATAAGATCCGGATCAATCCGGGGAATATCGGAAGCAGTGACAGAGTGAAAGCCGTGGTGGATGTGGCAAGGGAGAGGAATATCCCGATCCGGGTAGGCGTCAACAGCGGATCTCTGGAGAAAGAGCTGGTGGAAAAGTACCATGGTGTGACGGCAGAGGGAATTGTGGAAAGCGCTCTGGACAAGGTACATCTGATCGAGGATATGGGTTATGAGAATCTGGTGATCAGTATCAAATCCTCGGATGTGATGATGTGTGCCAGAGCCCATGAGATGATCGCGGAAAAGACAGATTATCCGCTGCATGTGGGAATCACGGAATCCGGCACACTTCTGTCGGGAAATATCAAATCTGCCGTGGGCCTTGGCATCATCCTGTCGCAGGGAATCGGAGATACGATCCGGGTGTCGCTTACCGGTGACCCGTTAGAGGAGATCAAGTCTGCAAAGCTGATCCTTCGCACCCTGGGACTTCGAAAGGGCGGCATCGAGGTGGTTTCCTGTCCGACCTGCGGACGGACGCAGATCGACCTGATCGGCCTTGCCAACCAGGTGGAAAACATGGTGGAGGATATTCCGAAGAACCTGAAAGTAGCCGTGATGGGCTGTGTGGTAAACGGACCGGGAGAGGCAAAGGAGGCAGACCTTGGGATCGCCGGCGGAAAAGGCGAGGGCCTGCTGATCCGCAAAGGCGAAGTGATCCGGAAAGTGCCGGAAGACCAGCTGCTTTCGGCACTCCGGGAAGAGATCCTGAAATTTGACGAAAACAGGTAATTGAAATGGCAAAAGCATTTTTTGAAGTATTTCCGAATCTGGAGATCAGCGGACAGGCACAGGCTCTTTTTGAACAGGTAACGGTTACGAAAGTAACCGTTACTTCTGTCAGAGACAGAATGCGTGTCTACATAAGCAGTGAGAAGCTGATCCACAAGAAATATATTTATGCCGTGGAGCGGGCGATCAAGGAGCAGTTCTTTCCGGGTGCGAATATTGAGATTAAACTGCTGGAGAAGTTTCATCTCTCCAGGCAGTATACAGCTGAGAAGCTGATGCCTGTTTACAGGGACAGTATCCTGATGGAACTGAAGGAATACAGTATCCTGGAGTACAATATGTTCCGGCAGGCGGAATGTGAGTTTACCGGTGAGGACAGCCTGAATATGACGGTGGAGCGCACGGTAGTCGCAGAGGGAAAGGCAGAAGAGCTGATCCGTATCCTGGAAAAGATCTTCTGCGAGCGCTGCGGACTTTCCTTTAAAATTCATCTGGACATGAAGGAACCGAAAGAAAGCAGGGCAAGAAAGAACAGTGAGATCCGTATCAGGCAGGAGGTGCAGGCGGTCTTAAGCAAGATGACCTCCGGTTCCACTGAGGAGATTACGGGGGAAATTCCGGGAGGAGCCGTGGAAGAAACAGGCAAAGCTTCCGCAGCAGAGGCGAAAGAGTCCGGAAAGAAAGAAAAGCAGGAGAAAGCCGCGAAGAAGCCGGAGGAGAAAAAGAAGGCATCATCCGGGAACCCTGAGAATACGAAAAAAGAAGGTTTCCAGAAGAAACGCGGCGGTTATGCCGGTGGAGACGGCTACCGCAGTGTCCGGCGTTCGGATCATCCGGATGTGGTCTACGGGCGTGACTTTGAAGAGGATGCGATATCGATCGATCAGATTCAGGGCGAGATGGGTGAGGTCGTGATCCGCGGGCAGATCCAGTCACTGGAAACGAGAGAGATCCGCAACGAGAAAACGATCATTATTATAGAAATAACAGACTTTACGGATACCATCGTTGTGAAAATGTTTGCCAGAAATGATCAGGTAGCAGAGATCCTGGAGGGTGTGAAGAAGGGCGCCTTTGTGAAGATGAAGGGTGTGACGACGATCGACCGTTTTGACGGGCAGCTTACCATCGGTTCTGTAGTGGGAATCAGGAAGATCCCGGATTTCCGTGAGGGCAGACAGGATAACAGTCCGGAGAAGCGGGTGGAGCTTCACTGCCACACGAAGATGAGCGATATGGACGGTGTTTCCGATGTAAAGGATATCGTGAAGCGTGCGATGGCATGGGGGCATAAGGCGATCGCGATCACCGACCACGGTGTTGTCCAGTCCTTCCCGGATGCCAATCATGCCGTTCCCCCGGACAGTGACTTTAAGGTGATCTATGGAGTGGAGGCGTATCTGGTGGATGACCTGAAAGATATCGTCGTTCATTCCCGCAGCCAGAGCCTGGAGGATTCGTATGTAGTGTTTGACCTGGAAACGACGGGATTCAGTCCAAGTGTAAATAAGATCATTGAAATCGGAGCCGTGAAAGTGGAAAACGGGTGTATTACGGATCGATTCAGCACCTTCGTAAACCCGGAGGTGCCGATTCCCTTCCGCATCGAGGAACTGACAGGCATCAATGATGAAATGGTTCTTGATGCGCCGGTGATTGAGAAGATCCTTCCGGAGTTTCTCACATTCTGCGAAGGGGCAGTCATGGTAGCCCACAATGCCGCCTTTGATATGAGCTTTATCGAGGAAAACTGCAGGCGGCTCGGGCTTGAACGGGAATTTACCAGTGTGGACACGGTGGCACTGGCCCGTGTGCTGCTTCCGCAGCTTGGACGTTTTAAGCTGGACACAGTGGCAAAGGCACTTCATATCTCTCTGGAAAACCATCACCGTGCAGTGGATGATGCGGGCTGCACGGCGGAGATTTTCGTGAAATTTGTGGAGATGCTAAAGGAGCGGGATGCTGTGAACCTTGATGATGTCAATGAGCTCGGCAGAAATTCGAAGGATCAGGTGAAGAAGCTGCCCTCCCATCATGCCATTATCCTGGCAAAGAATGATACGGGGCGTGTCAATCTGTACCGCCTGGTGTCACTGTCCCATATGGATTATTACCACAGAAGACCGCTGATCCCGAAAAGTGTCTTTCTGGAAAACAGGGAGGGACTGCTGATTGGTTCCGCCTGCGAGGCGGGCGAGCTGTATCAGGCGATCCTGGACGGGAGATCGGAGCAGGAGATCGCCCGGCTGGTGAATTTTTATGATTATCTGGAGATCCAGCCGCTGGGAAATAATGAATTCATGATCCAGAGCGAAAGGATTGAAAATGTGACCTCCCGGGAAGACCTGATGGGGATCAACAAAAAGATCGTAAAACTGGGGGAGCAGTTTAAAAAACCGGTCGTGGCTACCTGCGATGTGCATTTCCTGAATCCTGAGGATGAGGTCTACCGCCGGATCATCATGGCAGGCAAAGGCTTTACCGATGCGGATGACCAGGCGCCTCTGTTTCTGCGCACCACAGAGGAGATGCTGGCGGAATTCTCCTATCTGGGAAGTGAGAAGGCGGAGGAGGTCGTCATCACCAACACCAATAAAATCGCAGATATGTGTGAGAAAATCTCCCCGGTCCGCCCGGATAAATGTCCGCCTGTCATCCCGGATTCTGACAAGACGCTGCGGACCATCTGTTACAACCGGGCACACGAGATCTATGGGGATGAGCTTCCGGATGTGGTGGTGGAGCGGCTGGAGCGTGAGCTGAATTCCATTATATCCAATGGATTCGCCGTGATGTATATCATCGCCCAGAAGCTGGTGTGGAAGTCCAATGAGGATGGCTATCTGGTAGGTTCTAGAGGATCCGTCGGCTCATCGTTCGTGGCGACGATGGCGGGAATCACGGAGGTAAATCCGCTGAGTCCCCATTACTACTGCAAAGAGTGCCATTATTCGGAATTTGATTCGGAAGAGGTAAAGGCATATACCGGAGGTGCCGGCTGCGACATGCCGGATAAGATCTGCCCGAACTGCGGGGCGATGCTGATCAAGGAGGGCTTTGATATTCCGTTCGAGACCTTCCTGGGATTCAAGGGAAACAAGGAGCCGGATATTGACCTGAATTTCTCCGGAGACTATCAGGGAAATGCCCACCGGTACACGGAGGTTATCTTCGGAAAGGGACAGACCTTCCGGGCGGGAACCATCGGTACCCTGGCGGACAAGACGGCCTTCGGCTATGTTAAGAATTATTTTGAGGAGAGAGGACAGAGAAAGCGTGTCTGCGAGATCAACCGCATCGTGCAGGGCTGTGTGGGCGTCCGGAGGACCACCGGACAGCATCCGGGAGGTATCATCGTTCTGCCTCTGGGAGAGGAGATCTACTCTTTCACCCCGGTCCAGCATCCGGCCAACGACCAGACGACAGACATCATCACGACCCACTTTGACTATCACTCCATCGATCACAATCTTCTGAAGCTGGATATTCTCGGACACGATGATCCGACCATGATCCGTATGCTGGAGGATCTCACAGGTCTGGATGCCCAGAAGATCCCGCTGGATGACCAGGAGGTCATGTCTCTGTTTACCAGTACGAGAGCACTTGGCATCACACCGGAGCAGATCGGAGGCTGTCCCCTGGGGGCACTGGGAATCCCGGAGTTTGGTACGGAGTTCGTTATCCAGATGCTCGTTGATACAAAGCCGAAGACCTTCTCGGATCTGGTGCGTATCTCCGGACTGTCCCACGGCACGGACGTGTGGCTGGGAAATGCCCAGACCCTGATCCAGGAGGGAAAGGCCACGATCTCCACAGCCATCTGTACCCGTGACGATATTATGACCTATCTGATCCATATGGGACTTGACAGTGAGGAGAGCTTCACCATCATGGAGAGCGTGCGAAAGGGAAAGGGACTGAAGCCCCAGTGGGAAGAAGAAATGGCAAAGCACGGGGTGCCCGACTGGTACGTGTGGTCCTGTAAGAAGATCAAATACATGTTCCCCAAAGCGCATGCGGCAGCCTACGTCATGATGGCCTACCGGATCGCCTACTGTAAGGTATTCTACCCTCTGGCTTACTACGCGGCCTACTTCAGCATCCGTGCCTCCGCCTTCAGCTACGAGCTGATGTGCCAGGGACCGGAGAAGCTGGAGTATTATATGAAGCTGTATCAGAGCAAGGGCGACGCGATGACGAATAAGGAACAGGATACCGTAAAGGACATGAAGATCGTCCGTGAAATGTATGCCAGAGGCTTCTCCTTCACACCGATCGATATCTACAGAGCCGAGGCAAGCCGTTTCCAGATCATCGATGGCAAGCTGATGCCTTCCTTAAGCAGCATCGACGGTATGGGAGATAAGGCGGCAGAGGCTGTAGTGGAAGCGGCAAAGAACGGACCCTTTTTATCAAAAGATGATTTCCGCAGCCGCACAAAGGTGAGCAAGACCGTCATCGACCTGATGGGAGACCTGGGACTGCTGGGAGACCTGCCGGAGTCAAATCAGCTGTCGCTGTTTGATTTTGCATGATGTTAATATTTTATGAGTTATCCGACAAATGAGCCTTACGTTGATTTTTCCGTGCTTCGCACTCTCAAAATCGACGTAAACATTCGCAATCCGCTCATTTTTCTGCGAAAAATGGCTACTTGCTCATGTTTTGCGGGACCCATAGATTTAAAAATACATGCAAGCATGTATTTTATGTCTATTTGTCCCTTGGCTCATTTTATCAATACGTTACTAAGGCATATCAATACACAGCGGGTGAGGCATGCGTTGTTGCTAAGCAAACCATTTCAGGGGCGCTTTTAATGGAGACGAAATCCACTGCTTACGCAGACTTAGGCGCGACGGCTCTTCCGGAGCGTCTTAGTCGGAGTTAGCAGTTAGTTCGGCGGAATGTTGCCCCGGTTTGCGTGTAACAACGCATGCCTCATCCGCGTCCGGGTAGCAAACAGGAATACATTTTCAGAAATATCTTCTCATTTCCCTGAAATGCGAGTATACTGTAGATATTGAGAGACAGGAGGCGGAATCTATGAATTTTGTATTGGAAAAATATCATGTACTGGGAAATGATTATCTGGTGTATGATCCGGAAAAGAATGAGATGGAGCTGAAAGGAGAAACGATCCGTACCATCTGCGACCGGAATTTCGGTGTGGGGGCAGATGGGATTCTTGTGGGACCGGTGTTTCAGGAGGACGGAATCCACGTCAGCATCTACAATCCGGACGGAAGCGAAGCAGAGAACAGCGGAAACGGCATCTGTATCTTCGCAAAATATCTGAAGGATGGAGGATATATCCAGAAAAACCATCTGAAGTTTATGACAAAGAGCGGGGAGGTCGAGGCCTTCTATCAGAACGAAGAGGGAAGCCGTCTGAAGATCTCCATGGGCAGACTCTCCTTCTGGAGCGACGAGATTCCCATGACCGGGGAACGGCGCGAGGTCGTAGAGGAGGAGATTGAATTTGGAGGGATCCCTTATCTCTCCACCTGTGTATCCATCGGAAATCCTCACTGTATCATCCCGATGCGGCATATCTCAAAAGAGATGGTTTGTCATATCGGTCGCTATTCCGAGACGGCACCCTGCTTTCCGAACCGGGTGAATACGCAGATCTTAAAGGTGATCGACAGCAACAACATTCAGATCGAGATTTACGAAAGAGGCGCCGGATACACACTGGCAGCCGGGAGCAATGCCTGTGCGGCGGCAGGAGCAGCCTATCGGATGGGCATGACGGATGACAAGATGTTTGTACATATGCCCGGAGGATGTCTGGAAGTGGAGATCGCTGAAGACTGGCGTGTCTTTATGACCGGAGAGGTGTTCCATATCGGAAGAATGACGTTATCCCACGCATTTTCGGAAAAACTGAGAAGTCTGTAAAAAATGGATATATGGCTCTGAACAGTTACATTTTTATTGCAGTGTCTGGCGGCACTGCATTTTTTTCTTGTGCGAAAAAAAGGAATGGTATATACTAATACAACAAAAGTGAAAAGGGGGAAATCATATGAGGATATTTGAAAAGTCAACCAAGCTGGACAATGTCTGCTACGATGTCAGGGGACCGGTCGTAGAAGAGGCGGCCCGCATGGAGGAAAACGGGATCCCTATTTTAAAACTGAACATTGGCAATCCGGCGCCTTTCGGATTTCAGGCACCGGATGCGGTTATACAGAGCATGGCAGAGAACTTAAGGAATACAGAAGGCTATTCCGATTCGAAAGGACTGCTCTCGGCAAGAAGAGCGATCCAGGAATACTGCCGGAAAAAGAATATCCCGAATGTGGGAATTCATGATATCTATACGGGCAACGGCGTCAGCGAACTGATCGTCATGGTCATGCAGGGGCTGTTAAATAACGGGGATGAGATCCTGATGCCGTCTCCGGATTATCCGCTCTGGACGGCAGCCGCGAATCTGGCGGGAGGAAAGCCGGTGCATTACGTGTGCGATGAACAGTCCGGCTGGTATCCGGATATACAGGATATCCGGAGAAAGATCACAGACCGCACCAAGGGAATTGTTGTGATCAACCCGAATAATCCGACCGGGGCACTGTATCCGGAGGAGGTGCTGCAGCAGATCGTGGATGTAGCCAGGGAGCACGAGCTGATCATTTTTGCGGATGAGATCTATGACCGTCTGGTCATGGACGGGAAGAAACACGTTTCGATCGCCTCACTGGCGCCGGATCTTTTCTGCATTACGATGAACGGACTTTCCAAGTCCCACAAGATCGCCGGGTTCCGTCTGGGATGGATGTGCTTAAGCGGTGACAAGTCCAGGGTGAAGGGATACATAGAGGGTCTGAATATGCTCTCTTCCATGCGTCTCTGTTCCAATGTTCCGGCACAGGCGGTTGTGGAAACTGCTCTGTCGCAGGTGAATGAGACAGATCCGATGCTCCTTCCGGGCGGAAGGATCTATGAACAGAGGGAATTCATTTATCACGCGCTGAATGACATTCCGGGGATTTCTGCCGTAAAGCCGGATGCGGCATTTTATATCTTTCCAAAGATCGACACAGAAAGATTTAACATCAGCGATGATGAACAGTTCTGTCTGGATTTTCTGAAGGAACAGAAGGTTCTTCTGGTTCACGGCGGCGGATTCAATCTGAAGACACCGGATCACTTCAGGATCGTTTATCTGCCGGAGCTTGCACAGCTGAAAGAGGCAACGAATAAGCTTTCGTGCTTTCTGGGCACCTACCGGCAGAGATAGAAGGGGAAGGATGATGTTTAAGTGTTTTTATCCGGACGAATATCTGGAATCGGTATATAGCATTGATTTTGACGGACTGCGGGCGCAGGGATACAGAGGGGTTTTGTTTGATATCGATAATACGCTGGTACCTCACGGTGCGCCGGCGGATGAACGTGCCATCCGGCTGTTTGCCCATCTGCGCAGTCTGGGAATGGACTCCTGTCTGATTTCCAATAATCAGCTTCCGCGTGTGGCACCTTTTGCAGAGGCAGTGGGAACAAAGTACATTGAGAATGCGCACAAGCCGGGAGTAAAGAGCTATCGGAAGGCAATGGAACAGATGGGCTGTACGGTAGAGGATACCCTCTTTGTGGGGGATCAGCTCTTTACGGATATCTATGGGGCGAAGAGAGCCGGTATACGGACGATTCTGGTTCAGCCGATTCATCCGAAGGAGGAGATCCAGATCGTACTCAAACGGTATCTGGAAAAGATCGTTCTATGTTTTTATGAAAAGCAGAGGAAAAAATCATGAAGCATATCATTTTAATCGGATTTATGGGATGCGGGAAGAGCAGTGTGGGAAAAGCGCTCTCGGAAGCATTGAACTGCAGTCTTGTGGATACGGATACGATGATCGAAGAGCAGACAGGCAGGAAGATCAGCGATATTTTCAGGGAATCCGGGGAGGAGTATTTCCGGGAACTGGAAACGAAAGCGCTGGAGCAGCTCATGCATGGACAGGAGCAGAGTGTGATTGCCGTGGGCGGAGGCCTGCCGGTGCGTCCCGTAAACAGAGAGTATTTAAAGAAGCTGGGAAGGGTGGTTTATCTGACCGCAGAGGTGGAAACACTAACTGAAAGGCTTCAGGGGGATGATACCAGACCGCTGCTTCAGGGAGAGGAGCTGCAGAAAAGGATCCGCGAGCTGATGGATGCCAGAGGGGAAATTTATGACAGTGTGGCGGACGAAAGGATCGCTACGGACAGAAAAAGTGTTTTGCAGATTGTAAAGGAGGTTCTGGAATATGCTGGATAACATCTGGAAGAAGGAAGGACATGCAGATGCCATTCTGGTATCCGATGGATACAATATGAGATATTTGAGCGGTTTCCGGGGAGCGACCGGGTATTTGTTTCTGACGCCGGGACGTAAGGTTCTGCTGACAGATTCCCGTTATACGACACAGGCAAAAGCAGAAGCGGCAGGTTTTGAAGTGATGGAAGCCGGTGGTGAGAGAGGCTATGGCGTTCTTCTTGCGGAGCTGATCAGGGAGACGCAAGCCTCGAGTCTGATGTTTGAGGATCAGCATCTCATCTATGGAGATTTCATGAAGCTTAGGGAAGCGTGTCCTGATATCTGCTGGATACCGGCGGGGGAGGAACTGAACAGACTGCGCATTGTGAAAACGGAGAAAGAGCTTGCCAGTCTGGCAAGGGCAGAAGCGATCGGTGATCAGGCGTTTACAAGGATCCTTTCAGATATCCGTCCGGGTGTGACAGAGCTTGAGATCGCGGCGAAGCTTGATTATTATATGAAGGAAGCGGGGGCTGTGGGAAACAGCTTTGATACGATCGTGGCTTCCGGCCTCCATTCGGCCATGCCCCATGCGATCCCGTCAGAAAAGAAGATCGAAGCCGGGGATTTTGTGACAATGGATTTCGGCTGTGTTTACGAAGGCTACTGTTCCGATATGACCAGGACGATCGTTGTGGGAAAAGCTGACGGGAAGCAGAAAGAGATTTACCGTATCGTACTGGAAGCACAGCTTGCCGCGCTTCAGGTGATCAGAGCGGGAATGACCGGAAGTGAAGTCGATGCCGTGGCGCGCAGGGTGATCGCAGAAGCAGGCTACGGAGAATACTTCGGTCACGGACTGGGACATAGTGTGGGACTGTTTATCCATGAAGAGCCAAGGCTCTCACCCAAATGTCATGAGGTGCTTCGGGAGAATGTGATCCAGACTGTGGAACCGGGAATTTACCTGCCTGGATTCGGCGGTGTAAGGATCGAGGATCTGGTGTGCGTTACGGCAGATGGATGCAGAAATTTCACTCATTCGCCAAAAGAATTGATCGAGCTGTAAAAAACAGTTGAAAAAAGAGAGATTTTATTATAGAATAATTCATAAGTATGGGAATGGAGAAATGATTCCCGGTGTATATTTTTAAGGAGGAATATCAGATGATATCAGCAGGAGATTTTAAAAATGGCATTACACTGGAGATTGAGGGAAACATCATGCAGATTCTTGAGTTCCAGCATGTAAAACCAGGTAAAGGCGCTGCTTTCGTTCGTACAAAGCTGAAAAATATTATCAACGGCGGTGTTGTGGAGAAAACCTTCCGCCCGACAGAAAAGTTCCCGCAGGCACGTATTGACAGGGCAGAGATGCAGTATCTGTACAGTGACGGAGACTTATTCCATTTTATGAACATGGAGTCTTATGAGCAGATTGCACTCGGCGAAGAAGTGATCGGCAATGCTCTGAAATTTGTTAAAGAGAATGAGTCTGTAAAGGTTTGCTCCTACAATGGAAACGTATTTGCAGTAGAGCCGCCATTATTCGTAGAGCTCGAAGTTACTGAGACAGAACCCGGATTCAAGGGCGATACCGCACAGGGAGCTACAAAACCTGCTACTGTTGAGACAGGGGCTGTTGTATATGTTCCGCTGTTTGTGGAAACCGGTGACAAGCTGAAGATCGACACCAGAACAGGTGAGTATCTGTCAAGAGTATAATCCAGGATCGATACAAAAGATGAGCCCGCAGAGAAATGGATTTGCGGGCTTTTTCATGATATAGGAAATTCCTTCGAATTTCCTATATCATGAACCCTCCGGGGAAAGGATAAAATCCTCCGGGGAATATCATGAAAAAAGAAATGGAGAAGATGAATATGAGAGAAAAAAAGATCTGGAAGCGGCTGGCAGGATTGGCAGCAGCGCTTTGCCTGATGATGTTACTGTCAGGAATGACAGTGCTTGCAGCGGATAAGGTGGAAAATCTGGCGCTCGGTCAGGTGTATACCAATACGGACCAGGACGGAAGTATCACCCATTGTTACCGGTTTACCGTAAAGAATCCCGGTACGCTTACAGTATCGGCAACAGCAATTGCCGGCGGCAATTATTATCTGGGAGTCAATGTCTCTCTTTGCAATGCCAGAGGGAAGGTACTGACCACAGAATATATCAATGCCATGAGTTCAGTGGAGTCTATGAAAGCAGCCGTTTTTGGTATAAATAAAGGTACCTATCAGATTAAGATTCAGACCCCTAATACTTTCATATTAAACACGCAGTTTAAGAAGATCGTTGAGAAGAGTGGAAAAACGCAGAAAAAGGCGGTAAGCCTTAAGAAAGGTGCCACCAGATATGGCGTTGTCGCCATTGGAGAATCTGCAAAGAAGACAGACTGGTATAAGATTACATTAAAGAGCCCTGCCAAGATAAAGCTGGAATTTGACAGCCTGTCCAATCGTTCGCTTTATGCGACACTCGTTCCCAGTAAAAGCGCGGGAATCCGGGGAACCTATACGATTTACAGAAGTGGCAGCGCAACTATTCAGACAACTCTTGGTAAGAATCTTCCGAGAGGAACGTATTATCTCAAGGTATACCGCTCGGTGAAGGATTCCTCTGTGAATGGAATCTACAGCATTAAGTGGAAATAATGGTTCGGTGAAATCTTTGTGATTTTCTTGCATTATGAAAAAAAGCTGTTATAATGGAGAGGAAGTTTTTTACATTTTAGTGTACGTTTGAAGAGGGGCATCAGTAAGGAGCAGCTATATGGATTTTAAGAGAGTCAGGAAGATGATAGGATGTCTGGCGATGGTCGGAACCATGGTGTTACAGACACCTCTGACAGCGATTGCAGCAGGTAATCAGACGAGTGTCCACAAAGAGAAAGAGCAGGAAACAAAGATTTCAGAGGCAGATAGAGAGAAGCAGACAGGATCAGAAGGGGAAACTCAGGTCGGATCAGAGGAAGAAACCCAGACGGAATCCGGTCAGGAAACTCAGGCGGAATCAGATTCAGAGTCCGAGACAGAAACAGAAAAGACATCTGAGACTGACGGACAGACGGAAAACGGGACGGAATCGGAACAGACGGAGAGTACCAGTGAGACTACTTCGGAAACGGAGGATACCAGGTCTGATGCAGATAAGAAGATTCAGATTGTGGACACGAACCGTCCGGATGAGGAACTGAAGGTGATTGAGAAGCCGGAGGAAAGCAGGGAAATCGTGCAGGAGGATCATTCGGATGTCAATGCAGATCTGACGACAAATATTATTGCGGGAAACGGGATTTACCTCGATGAACTTGCCTCGGTATACGGCCTGACCTTTGAGGATGATTTTCCGGAAGTCATGGATGAGATCGAACAGGATTTTTGTCAGTGGCTGGAAAAACCGGAAGATTTCGTAGCTGGAAACTGGCAGGATGTGTTGGCTGTGTATGTTTTGCGCAGCCGTATGGAAGCAGCAAGCAGGGAGCTGACGCTGGGGAGGGATACAAAGGAGGAGTTGGAAAAGCTCTTTTTCCTGATGAATATCCGCAGTGATTCAAGTATTACGAAGAAATTGTCAAAAGAGGTGGATCTTGAACAGGAGATCTGTCCGCTGTATGCAGACGATTACGCAGAGCTTAAGAATCTGGGCAGTGAAGAACGGGAGATCCTTGAAAAATACACGGAAGGCGAGTGCAGGAAGCTGTGTGCCATCGTAACTGCTTCGAAAGGATTTGTCCGCGGTGAGGTGGGAGAAGATGTATCAGAAGAACGCGTTGCCATCGTTGCTGCGGCCTGCAGTCTGGTAGGAAAAGTCGGATATTTCTGGGGCGGGAAATCCTATGCTATCGGCTGGGACTCCATGTGGGGGGATCCTGCGACGGTCACGGCAGCAGGCAGTAAGTCCACCGGAAGCACAAGACGCTACGGCCTGGATTGCAGCGGCTTTGTCTGCTGGTCCTTCTATAATGGGCTTGGCGGCACCGACGGAGGAATCGGGAACCATACAACGACGCAGTGGAATGCATCCGAAATGGTAGAAAGTGGAAATGCCAGACCGGGAGATCTCGTATTTTACGATTCACCGGCAGCTGGTGACCAGAACCACGTAGGCCTTGTGATCGGAAAAAATGACGATGGAAGCCTTCTGGTGGCACACTGTTCATCCAGCAAAAACGGTGTGGTCGTAGGAGAGGCGTGGTCATCGGGCTTTAAATATGTGCGAAGCCCGTTACTTTTCACACGTTAGTCAGTTCGAGGTGTTTTTTGTGAGTGTAGCGAAGCGAAAGTCACATAAAAACCCGAAGCCCCCGGTCATTGAAATAATAAAAAAAGCAGTGAGTTGACAAAGTGGCGGTTCATTGTTATTATTTAATCAGGACAAAGGTGTTCTTAGTGTATTAAGGGCACCTTTTTTATTGTTTAGAGGCCATTCGCAAAATCGCCTCTGCATGACTCTGAACAGTTACAACAAATCATAAAGGAGAATGAATGATGAAGAATACAAAGCAGGATGTTATACGCCTGGTTCAGGAAGAGGATGTAGAGTTTATCCGTCTTCAATTTACAGATATGTTTGGTACTCTGAAAAATGTAGCGATTACCTCCAGTCAGTTAAAAAAGGCACTGGATAACCAGTGTATGTTTGACGGTTCCTGTATCGAAGGGTTTGTGCGTATCGAGGAGTCTGATATGTATCTGTATCCCGATATTGATACGCTGGCAGTTTTTCCATGGCGGCCTCAGCAGGGAAAGGTGGCAAGGCTGCTCTGTGATGTCTACCGCCCGAACGGTCAGCCATTTGAAGGAGATCCCAGATATATCCTGAAAAAAGCGGTGAAAGAGGCAGAAGACATGGGATATTCATTTGATGTGGGGCCGGAGTGTGAGTTTTTCCTGTTCCATACAGATGATAACGGACAGCCGACGACGATCACCCATGAGAAGGCGGGATACTTTGATCTCGGTCCTGTGGATCTGGGAGAAAATGCCAGACGTGATATGGTACTGACCCTGGAGGATATGGGATTTGAAATTGAAGCATCGCATCATGAGGTGGCACCGGCACAGCATGAGATCGATTTCCGGTATGATGAGGCCCTGAATACGGCTGATAATATCATGACCTTTAAGCTGGCAGTAAAAACGATTGCGAAGCGTCACGGCCTTCATGCCAGCTTTATGCCAAAGCCCAGGGAGGGCATCAACGGGTCGGGTATGCATATTAATATGTCCCTTTCCCGGGATGGTAAAAATGTGTTCTATGATGAATCGGATGCACTTGGACTGAGTCAGGAGGCCTACTATTTTATCGGAGGACTGATGAAGCATATTAAGGGCATGGCGGCGGTCACGAATCCTCTGGTCAACTCTTACAAGCGGCTGGTTCCGGGATTTGAAGCACCCGCTTATATCGCATGGTCTGCGACGAATCGAAGCCCGCTGATCCGGGTTCCTGCCGGAAAAAAAGAATCTACAAGAATCGAACTGCGCAGTCCGGATCCGTCCGCAAATCCGTATCTGGTGCTGGCTGTGTGCTTGGCGGCAGGACTTGATGGTATAAAGAATAAGATCATGCCTCCTGCAAGCGTGGACAGGAATATTTTTGAGATGTCCCGTGCGGAAAAAGAGAAGGAAGGAATTGATTCCCTGCCGAATAATCTGCTGGAGGCGATCCATGAACTGGAAAAGGATGAACTGATTAGAAATGTACTGGGTGAACACTTAAGTAAGCGTTACATCCGGGCAAAGAAAGAAGAATGGGAGCAGTACTGCAGGCATGTGTCAGGATGGGAGCTTGAACAGTATCTTCACAGGATCTAAATTCTGCGGGAGGTGATTCAGTGTTAAGTGTAATTGTGGTCTTTCCAAAACTGGAAGACGCGAAAAACATCAGAAATCTTCTGGTGCGCAACGGTTACGATGTGACCGGGGTATGTACCAGTGGAGCTCAGGCACTTCAGATGATGGAGCGTCTGACGGACGGAATCATTCTCTGCGGATACAAATTTAACGATATGCTGTATTCAGAACTTCATGAATGCCTGCCGCCGAACGTGCAGATGCTTCTGGCGGCTTCTCCCCATGTACTGAGCAGCTGCAGGGACAATGATATTGTCTGCCTGTCCCTTCCTCTGAAGGTGCACGATCTGATCAATACACTGGAAATGATGGCCGGGGCGATCCTTCGGCAGAAGAGAAAGCGAAAGGCCATGCCCAGGAAGAGGAGTGAGGAGGAAGAGAAAACGATCAGTGAGGCGAAACGTCTTCTGATGGAACGAAATAATATGACGGAGGCGGAAGCGCATCGTTATATCCAGAAATGCAGTATGGACAGCGGAAATACACTGGTAGAGACGGCGCAGATGGTGTTTACACTGATGAAGTTCTGAGGAAGTTTCTATTCACACGTCAGCCAGTTCGAGGTGTTTTCTGTGAGTGCAGCGAAGCGAAAGTCACAGAAAAACCGGTTCCTAATTTACGGTTTCTGTGTTATACTGTTAGCGTTCAGGGAAACAGTGATAGTAACAGGGAAGGAGAAATACCAGATGAGATTTACGAAAATGCACGGGATCGGGAATGATTATGTGTATGTCAACTGCTTTCAGGAAAAGGTAGAGCATCCGGAAGAACTGGCGATTCGTGTCAGCGACAGGCATTTTGGAATCGGTTCGGATGGATTGATCTTAATACAGCCGTCCGAAAAGGCAGATTTTCGAATGGCGATGTACAATGCGGACGGTTCGGAAGGTGCCATGTGCGGAAACGGGATCCGCTGTGTGGCGAAGTATGTGTTTGATTATGGTCTGACGGATCAGACGAGCATCAGCGTGGAGACAAAGAGCGGGATCAAATATCTGGATCTGACGGTGGAAGACGGAAAGGTATCGTTGGTGAAAGTCAACATGGGAGCCCCGGTGCTGGAGGCTGCATCCATTCCGGTTGTCTCTGAAAAAGAAAGAGTAATCAACGAGCCGGTCACTGTAGATGGAACGGAGTATCATATGACCTGCGTGTCCATGGGAAATCCCCATGCAGTGGTGTATCTGCAGGATGTAAAGCATCTGGAGATTGAAAAGACCGGTCCGAAGTTTGAAAATCATCCGGTATTTCCGGATCGTGTGAATACGGAGTTTGTCCGTGTGATCGATGAGCATACCGTGGAGATGCGTGTCTGGGAGCGGGGCTCCGGAGAGACACTGGCCTGCGGGACGGGAGCCTGTGCCGTGGCGGTGGCATCTGTCCTGAACGGATATGTGAACGGGGAAGTGACCGTGAAGCTTCTGGGCGGCGACCTGAAGATTTTCTGGGATCAGAAGGAGAATGCTGTCTATATGACAGGTCCGGCAGCGGTCGTGTTTGATGGCGAGATTCCTGAGTGATCTTCAGCCGGGATGCTAAAAATAACTACACCAATCACTTCAATAAGGTGTAGACGTGATACCGGACAGGCATCCGTCTGACATAGATTTTGGTATGCGACTGTGAATACATGGAGCAGTTGCGAGCAGGACGGGTCGTCTGACCTGATCAGAAGAAGGAGGACTTTATGTTTAAAATCAATGACAATTATCTGAAATTACCGGGAAGCTATCTGTTTTCCAATATTGCGAAGAAGGTAGCGGCATTTACAGAAGCGAATCCGGACAAGAATATTATCCGACTGGGCATTGGTGATGTAACACAGCCATTGGCTCCGGCCATTATTGATTCCCTGCACAGTGCGGTGGATGAGATGAGCAGAGCGGAGACTTTCCGTGGATATGCTCCGGATCTGGGATATGAGTTCTTACGGTCTGCGATTGCGAAGAATGATTATGCAGACAGAGGCTGTGAGATTGCAGCAGATGAAATCTTTGTATCGGACGGTGCAAAGTGTGATTCCGGAAACATCCAGGAGATCTTCAGTGTGGACAATAAGATTGCGGTATGTGACCCGGTTTACCCGGTTTATGTGGATACGAATGTCATGGCAGGAAGGACAGGAACCTATGATCCGAAGTCTGAGACCTGGAGTGATGTGATCTATATGCCGTGTACGGCAGAAAATGATTTTGTGCCGGAGCTTCCGAAAGAGACGCCGGACATCATCTACCTGTGCTTCCCGAATAATCCGACCGGTACGACCATTACTAAGGATCAGCTTCAGGTGTGGGTGGATTATGCAAATAAAGTGGGAGCTGTGATCATCTATGATGCAGCGTATGAAGCCTATATTTCAGAAGAGAATGTGCCGCATTCCATCTATGAGTGTGAAGGTGCGAGAACCTGTGCGATCGAGCTGAGAAGCTTTTCCAAGAACGCCGGATTTACCGGAACACGCCTTGGCTTTACGGTCATTCCGAAGGATCTGAAATGCGGCGATGTGATGCTGCATTCGCTGTGGGCGAGACGTCATGGAACCAAGTACAATGGCGCTCCATACATCATTCAGAGAGCAGGCGAGGCTGTCTACTCCGAAGCAGGAAAGGCGCAGCTGAAGGAGCAGGTGGCTTACTATATGAAGAATGCAAAGACCATCTCCGAGGGATTGAAGAGTGCGGGTTATACGGTCTTTGGCGGTGTGAATGCACCGTATATCTGGCTGAAGACTCCGGATCAGATGACTTCCTGGGAATTCTTTGATTATCTGCTGGAGAAGGCAAACGTGGTAGGTACGCCGGGCTCAGGATTCGGACCAAGCGGAGAGGGATACTTCCGTCTTACCGCATTCGGAAGCTATGAGAATACGCTGGCGGCGATTGAAAGAATTAAAAAGATGTAACTGTTCAGAGTTTTGTGAGTGGTTCTGAACTGTTACATATGCAAGTGTAAGAGAGGGGCATACAAAACGAGATATCGTTCTGTATGCCCCTCTGAACAGTTACGTTATTCAAAAATCCGAAAAACATTCGCAATCCGCTCATTTTTCTTCGAAAAATGGCTGCTTGCATACAAGCTACAGTAACTGAATCCCGTTCTCCTGTGCAACCTTCATCACATCATCCGGCCACAGGGAAGCCTGAACCTCGCCGATATGTGCTTTCCGGAGATAGAACATGCAGATACGGGACTGGCCGATGCCGCCGCCGATGGTGTAGGGAAGCTCCCGGTTCAGGATCGCTTTCTGGAAGGGAAGTCCGGCACGTTCCGTGCAGCCTGCGACTTCAAGCTGGCGAAGAAGGGCATCCTCGTCCACACGGATTCCCATAGAGGAGAGCTCCAGGGCGATGTCCAGCACCGGATAGTAAACGATGATATCTCCGTTCAGTGTCCAGTCATCATAGTCCGGCGCACGGCCGTCATGCTTTTCCCCGGAGGCGAGCGCTCCGCCGATCTGCATGATAAATACGGCTCCTTTTAATTTTGCGATCTTGTATTCACGCTCCTTTGGTGTACAGTCGGGATACATATCCTCCAGCTCCTGAGTGGTGATAAAGAAGATATCCTTCGGCAGGATTTCCTCTATGTAATCATATTCGATCGACATATACTTCTCTGTCTTTTTCAGAGCCTTGTAGACGGTGCGGACCACATTCTGCAGGGTCTCTACCGTACGCTCTTCTTTTTTAATGATCTTCTCCCAGTCCCACTGGTCTACATAGATGGAGTGGATGTTGTCGGTATCCTCATCTCTGCGGATGGCGCTCATATCCGTGTACAGGCCTTCTCCATAGGAAAAGCCATACTTTTTCAGCGCGTAGCGCTTCCATTTAGCCAGAGAGTGGACGATCTCGGCGGTAGCTTCATTCTGCTCTTTAATGCCGAAGCTTACCGGGCGCTCCACACCGTTTAAGTTGTCATTCAGTCCCGATTCCGGAGTGACAAAGAGAGGGGCAGACACACGCAGCAGGTTCAGACGCTCAGACAGGGATTTCTGAAAGAAGTCCTTGACGGTCTTGATGGCCACCTGGGTGTCATGCAGATTCAGCTCGGATCTGTAATTTTCCGGTATGATCAGATTTTTCATAATGATACTCCTTTACTTCTATCATAAAAATGATGTCGGGGCCAAAAGCATTTGCCCCGTGATGCCTGTACTGCCTGCAAATGGCAGACGGCTTTAGAATCTCTGTGAAATAGTATAGCATTGAAGGCCGCTCTTGGCAAAAGGATTTTTAAGAAATAAAAATCTCTTGCAATCAAAAAGCAAATGTGCTAAGATACTTTGCATAAAAGAAAGGCAGAGAAGGAGACTCTTGCTTTGGAACTTGACAGGAATACGGCGTCACCGACTGAGAGCGCTGTTGAAGGGAAGGAGCAGACAGGGAACACTCCGGAGCCGACGGGCTGAAGGAAGAGTAGGTCAGTACGTGAACGCGCGTTAAGCGTATCGAGTGGTAAGCGTTTATGCGCTTGCAATGCGGGTGGTACCGCGGATTATGATAATATCCGTCCCGGAATAGAAATATTCCGGGGCTTTTTACGTTACAGAAAAGTTTTCCAGAAGAGATCCTTTCATGTAAGGAAATTGTTCCGGAATCAGACAGACTGCCGCAAGGGTGCGGGGAAGGGTGCAGGAATGCACCGCCATTTTCGCACCCCTGCGGTATTTTTATTTCCATGGAAAGTGAGGAAAGAAAGATGACAAAGAAAAGCATTTACAGAGATGTGACATTTGACCAGATCAGTGAGAGCGATATCGGAAAGGAAATAAAGGTAGCCGGATGGGTGGAAAATATCCGTGATCACGGCGGGATCAAGTTTGTTGATCTCCGTGATATGTACGGGGAGCTTCAGGTGGTCATCCATGATGACGATATGCTGGAGGGCATCACAAGAGAGACCTGTGTTTCCGTGTCAGGAAGAATGGATCAGAGAGATGAGGAGACCTACAACCCCAGAATCCCTACGGGAACCGTAGAGCTCGTTGCGGACCGGGTAGAGATCCTCGGGAAGGTATATCAGCAGGTTCCCTTTGAGATCATGACATCGAAGGAGGTCAGGGAGGATGTAAGACTGAAATACCGCTATCTGGATCTGAGAAACAGCAAAGTGAAGAAGAACATCATCCTCCGCTCTCAGATCATCAGCTTTCTGCGGCAGAAAATGACGGGGATGGGGTTCCTGGAGATCCAGACCCCGATCCTGTGTGCATCTTCTCCGGAAGGCGCCAGAGATTATATCGTTCCCTCCAGAAAATACAAGGGACAGTTCTATGCACTGCCCCAGGCGCCTCAGCAGTACAAGCAGCTGCTGATGGTATCGGGATTTGACAGATACTTCCAGATCGCTCCCTGCTTCCGTGATGAGGATGCCCGTGCAGACCGTTCGCCGGGAGAATTCTACCAGCTGGATTTTGAGATGAGCTTTGCCACCCAGGAAGATGTGTTTGCGGTGGGCGAGGAGGTACTGACTGCCACCTTTGAAAAATTTGCACCGGAGGGTTATGAGGTAACGAAGGCACCATATCCTGTGATCAGCTATCAGCAGGCCATGCTGGAGTTCGGCACTGACAAACCGGATCTGCGAAATCCGCTGCGTATCATTGATGTGACAGAATTTTTCCAGAGATGCAGCTTTAAGCCGTTCCACAAGAAAACGGTGCGTGCGATTAAGGTACATGCGGAAATGTCCAAGGGCTTCCACGAAAAGCTCCTGAAATTTGCACAGTCCATCGGCATGGGCGGCCTGGGATATCTGGAGGTCTTGGAGGATCTGTCCTACAAGGGACCGATCGACAAGTTTATTCCGGAAGAAATGAAAGCAGAAATGCGTGCGCTGGCACAGCTTCAGGCAGGAGATACGATTTTCTTTATTGCTGATAAGGAAGCACGGGCAAATTATTTTGCGGGACAGATCCGCACAGAGCTTGGCGAGAAGCTGGATCTGATCGAGAAGCATGCATATCGCTTCTGCTACATCAATGATTTCCCGATGTACGAATATGATGAGGAAACGAAGCAGATCGGCTTTACCCACAATCCGTTCTCAATGCCCCAGGGAGGTCTGGAGGCACTGAATACACAGGATCCGCTTGACATTCTGGCGTATCAGTATGATATTGTATGTAACGGAATTGAGCTGTCCTCCGGAGCGGTGCGGAATCATGATGTTCAGATCATGATCAAGGCGTTTGAGATCGCAGGCTACGATGAGGAAGTGTTGAAAGCAAAATTCGGAGCCCTGTACAATGCGTTTCAGTTCGGTGCACCGCCACACGCTGGAATGGCACCGGGCATCGACCGTATGATCATGCTTCTGTGTGAAGAGGAGAATATCCGTGAAGTCATCGCCTTTCCTATGAGCGGAAGTGCACAGGATCTGATGTGCGGTGCGCCGGGCGCAGTGACAGAGCAGCAGTTGAGAGAGGTACATATTAAGATCAGAGACTGACAGGAGGTAGCAGAATGGCAAGTATCATTTCAGATGAGACCATCGAATATGTGGGAATTCTGGCAAAACTGGAACTTTCCGATGAGGAAAAAGAAGAAGCCAAAAAGGATATGGGACGCATGCTGGACTATATCGATAAATTAAACGAACTGGATACATCAGGTGTTGAGCCTATGTCATTCGTCTTTCCGGTAAACAATGTCTTCCGGGAGGATGTGGTCGTAAACGGTGATGACAGGGAGAACATGCTGAAAAACGCACCGGATCAGAAGGATGGAGCCTATGTGGTTCCCATTACCGTAGAATAGGAGGAGGAGCCGTGAGGATACTGGATTTAACAGCATTAGAGCTGGGAAAAAAGATCAAAGCGAAAGAGATCGGGGTGGAGGAAGCCACAAAAGCCTCCCTGGAACAGATCCGGGCAGCAGAGGGGTTGATTCATGCATTCGTGACGGTAGACGAGGCAGGAGCTCTGAAGCAGGCGGAAACCGTGCAGCGCCTGATCGACGACGGTACTCTGACAGGACCGCTGGCAGGTGTGCCGGTGGCCATCAAGGATAACATGTGCACGGAGGGGATGCTTACCACCTGCAGTTCAAAGATTCTGAGCAATTTTGTACCCACCTACACGGCAGAGGCGGTGTGCAATCTCAGGCAGGCAGGTGCGGTGATCCTGGGAAAGACGAATATGGATGAATTTGCCATGGGAAGCACCACCGAAACGTCTGCGTTCGGTGTGACGAGAAATCCATGGAATACGGAGCATGTGCCGGGAGGGTCCTCCGGTGGCTCCTGTGCGGCTGTGGCAGCCGGGGAGTGCTTCTATGCACTGGGATCTGATACGGGAGGATCCATCCGCCAGCCCAGCTCCTTCTGCGGTGTGACGGGAATCAAGCCTACCTACGGTACTGTTTCGAGATATGGTCTGATCGCCTACGGTTCTTCTCTGGATCAGATCGGGCCTGTGGCGAGGGATGTGAGTGACTGTGCGGCGATTCTGGAAGTGATCGCTTCTTATGACAGAAAGGACAGTACTTCTCTGAAGCGGGAGGAATGTGATTTCACTTCAGCACTGGTGGATGATGTAAAGGGCATGCGGATCGGCATCCCCCGGGATTATCTGGGGGAAGGACTGGACAGTGAAGTGAAGTCGGCCATCCTTCAGGCGGCAAAGGTTCTGGAAGAGAAGGGGGCAGTGGTTGAGGAGTTTGACCTGAGTCTGGTAGAGTATGCGATTCCGGCTTATTATGTGATCGCCGCTGCAGAGGCCAGCTCGAACCTGGCCCGGTTTGACGGGGTCAAATACGGATACCGGACAGATGAGTATGCAGGACTTCACAACATGTACAAGAAGACCCGGTCGGAAGGCTTCGGACCCGAGGTAAAGCGCCGGATCATGCTGGGCTCCTTTGTGTTAAGCTCCGGCTATTATGACGCATATTATCTGAAAGCGCTCCGCACAAAGGCGCTGATCAAAAAGGCCTTTGATGCTGCATTTGAAAAATACGATGTAATTCTGGGGCCGGCGGCACCGACTACGGCTCCGAAGCTTGGCGAATCCTTAAGTGATCCTCTGAAGATGTATCTGGGAGATATTTACACCATTTCTGTAAATCTGGCAGGTCTGCCCGGCATGACGGTTCCCTGTGGAAAGGATGCAAAGGGACTGCCCATCGGACTTCAGATCATCGGAGACTGCTTTAAAGAGAAGAATGTGATCCGTGCGGCATACGGGTATGAAAGTGCAAGAAAAGAAAGGTTCCGGATGCCCGGATGGCTGCAGAGAACACCCGGGTCACCGGAAACTATGACAGAAGGGAGCGGAAAATAAGATGAGTAAACAGTATGAAACCGTCATCGGACTGGAGGTCCATGTAGAGCTTGCGACAAAGACAAAGATTTTCTGTTCCTGTTCCACTGCGTTCGGCGGGGCACCGAATACCCATACCTGTCCGGTATGTACGGGTATGCCGGGATCTCTGCCGGTAATGAATAAGCAGGTGGTAGAGTATGCCCTGGCAGTAGGGCTTGCCACGAACTGTCAGATCCATCAGTACTGTAAGTTTGACCGGAAGAATTATTTCTATCCGGATAATCCCCAGAACTATCAGATTTCCCAGCTCTATCTTCCCATCTGTCACGATGGCGGCATTGAGATTGAGACGGAGGCGGGAAAGAAGACCATCGGAATCCATGAGATCCATATGGAGGAGGATGCAGGAAAGCTGGTGCATGATGAGTGGGGGGACTGCTCGCTGGTAGACTTCAACCGCAGCGGTGTGCCGCTGATCGAGATCGTGTCGGAGCCGGATATGAGGAGTGCAGAGGAGGTCATTGCCTATCTTGAAAAGCTGCGTATGATCATCCAGTATCTGGGAGCGTCTGACTGCAAGCTGCAGGAGGGTTCCATGCGGGCGGATGTCAATCTTTCCGTGCGCGAGGCGGGAACCGAAACCTTTGGAACAAGAACGGAGATGAAGAATCTGAATTCCTTCCGGGCGATCGCCCATGCGATCGAAGGAGAGAGGAACCGCCAGATCGATCTGCTGGAATCCGGTGAGAAGGTCATTCAGGAGACGAGACGCTGGGATGATACAAAGGGAGCTTCCTATGCGATGCGTTCCAAGGAGGATGCGCAGGACTACCGTTATTTTCCGGATCCTGACCTGGTGCCGGTGATCATCAGTGACGAATGGCTGCAGAAGATCCGTGACAGGCAGCCGGAGATGCGGGATGAGAAGCTGGAAAGATATAAGAAAGAATATGGCATTCCTGACTATGATGCGGGAATCCTGACTTCCTCGAAGCGGATGGCAGATATATTTGAGGCGGCGTCCGGTATCTGCGGAAAACCAAAGAAGGTTTCCAACTGGCTGATGGGTGAGACCATGCGGATTTTAAAAGAGAAGGGAATGGATCCGTCCGATATCCGGTTTTCTCCGGAAAACCTGGCGAAACTTGTGGACCTGGCCGATGCCGGGACGATCAATGGCACGGTAGCCAAGGAGGTCTTTGAGATCATCTTTGATAAGGATATCGATCCGGAAAAATACGTGGAAGAGAACAGCCTGAAGACGGTGAATGATGAAGGGGCTCTGCGCACGGTGATCGAAGAGATCGTGGCCGCGAATCCTCAGTCCGTAGCCGATTACAAAGGCGGCAGGCAGAAGGCCATCGGTTTCCTGGTCGGACAGACCATGAAAGCCATGAAGGGAAAAGCGGATCCGGGAGCGGTAAATAAGATCCTAAAAGAGATTCTTGATAAAAAAAATATTTCCTCTTTACGAATGTAGGGTTTTGTTATATACTTGTAAAACAACATCTAGTGACAAAAGATAAATTAATTTGAATATAGCACTAAATATAGTAAGGAGGACATGAGATAGATGTATGTGATCAAGAAAGACGGAACCAGGGAAGACTTCAATGTGGATAAGATTATCGCAGCGGTGAATAAGTCAGCTGCGCGTATTCTCTATAAGTTTACAGAGGAAGAGATTGAATTTCTGTGTAAGTTTGCCAGGGAAAAGGCGGAATCTCTGAAGAAGGAGGGCATCACGATCCAGGAGATGCACAATATTGTGGAAGGTGCACTGGAGAAGGTAAATCCGGCGGTGGCAAAGAGCTACCGTGATTACCGGAACTATAAGCTGGATTTTATCCATATGATGGATGATGTATATACCAAGAGCCAGTCGATCCGTTATATCGGAGATAAGAGTAATGCAAACACGGACAGTGCCCTTGTGGCAACCAAGCGGAGCCTGATCTTCAACGAGCTGAACAAGGAGCTGTACCGGAAGTTCTTTATGACGAGGGATGAGCTGCAGGCATGCAAGGATGGCTATATCTATATCCATGACCAGTCGGCAAGGCTGGATACTATGAACTGCTGTCTGTTCGATGTGGCAACCGTGCTCAAAGACGGATTTGAGATGGGAAATGTGTGGTACAATGAGCCCAAGACACTGGATACGGCTTTCGATGTGATGGGTGATATCATCCTGAGTACGGCGGCACAGCAGTATGGCGGCTTTACCGTGCCGGAGGTGGATAAGGTTCTGGCGCCGTATGCGGAGAAGAGCTACAAAAAGTATGTGGAAGAGTTCCTGAAATACGGGGATCCGTCCTGGAGCGGATATGCAGAGAAAGCGGAAACGTACGCCATGGACAAGGTAAAGAGAGACTTTGAACAGGGATGGCAGGGAATCGAGTATAAGCTGAACACTGTGGGATCTTCCCGCGGGGATTATCCGTTCGTGACGGTTACGATCGGCCTTGGAAGAGAGCGGTTTGAGAAGATGGCGAGCATTTCCCTGCTGGATGTGCACAGGCAGGGACAGGGAAAGCCGGGCAACCGCAAGCCGGTACTGTTTCCGAAGATCGTATTTCTCTATGATGAAAATATCCACGGAGAGGGAAAGGAATGTGAGGATGTTTTTGAGGCGGGCATCCAGTGCTCGGCGAAGACGATGTATCCTGACTGGCTGTCCATGTCCGGAAAGGGCTATATTTCCAGCATGTACAAGCAGTACGGAAAGGTGATCAGTCCCATGGGCTGCCGTGCGTTCTTAAGCCCATGGTATGAGAGGGGCGGCATGTACCCGGCAGATAAGGATGACAAGCCTGTATTTGTGGGCCGTTTCAATGTGGGTGCGGTGAGTCTGCATCTTCCGATGATCCTGGCAAAGTCCCGTTCCGAGAGCAGAGATTTTTATGAGGTGCTGGATTACTACCTGGAGATGATCCGGAATCTGCATATCCGTACTTATGAGTATCTGGGGAATATGAGAGCCTCAACCAATCCGCTGGGATACTGTGAGGGAGGATTCTATGGCGGACACTTAAATCCGCATGACCGCATTAAGCCGATCTTAAAGCCCATGACTTCTTCCTTTGGCATCACAGCATTGAATGAGCTTCAGGAGCTCTACAATGGCAAATCTATTGTGGAGGACGGAGAATTTGCCCTGGAGGTTCTGGAGTATATCAATAAAAAGGTAGCCCGGTTCAAAGAGGAGGACGGATGGCTGTATGCGATTTACGGAACTCCGGCAGAGAGTCTTTGCGGGCTGCAGGTGGAGCAGTTCCGGAAGATGTACGGCATTGTAGAAAATGTGTCTGACAGACCGTATGTAAGCAACAGCTTCCACTGTCATGTGACAGAGGATATTACGCCGATTGAAAAGCAGGATCTGGAAGGACGCTTCTGGGAGCTGTGCAATGGCGGCAAGATCCAGTATGTACGCTACCCGATCAGCTACAATATCGAGGCGATCAAGAGCCTGATCCGCAGGGCGATGGATCTGGGCTATTACGAGGGCGTGAATCTGTCGCTGGCATACTGCGATGACTGCGGACATCAGGAGCTGGAGATGGATGTGTGCCCGAAGTGCGGATCCAGAAATCTGACGAAGATCGACCGTATGAACGGATATCTCTCCTATAGCCGTGTCCATGGAGACACACGACTCAATGATGCGAAGATGGCAGAGATCGCAGAAAGAAAATCAATGTAAAAAGACCAAGAGCAGACCCTGGCAGGAAAATGCAGGGTCTGTTTTTTAAATATACATGACTCTGATCAATTACCAAAATCTATATTATGAGTTGCCCGACAAATGAGCCTTACGTCGATTTTTCCGTGCTTCGCACTCTCAAAATCGACGAAAACATTCGCAATCCGCTCATTTTTCTTCGAAAAATGGCTACTTGCTCATGTTTTGCGGGATCCATAGACATAAAAATACATGCTAGCATGTATTTTTATGTCCATTTGTCCCTTGACTCATATTATTAAAAAATAATCATGATAATGTATTGCAATAACAGTAAAAATAATATATAATAGAAGCATACAAAAACTGTTTCGAAAAGTGATTTAGAATCCCGTTGGAAACAGAGGTGTGAGAATAAGAGAAGGAGGGTGGAACATGATGCAAAAGAGAAAAAGATTCCTATGGAAAGGTTTCCTGATTCTGCTTCTGGCATTTTTGTGTATGCCGCCTGCAGTGATGAAGGCAAAGGCACCGAAGCTGAGTGCTGCCAGGCTGACCATGACCGTAGGCCAGAAGAAGAAACTGAAGGTGAAGAATACGAAGAAAAAGGTGACCTGGAAGAGCTCGAAGCCGGGGATCGTGAAGGTTTCGAGTAAGGGAAGCCTTACTGCGAAGAAGGCGGGAAAGGCGGTCATCCGGGCGAAGGCGGGAAAGAAGACGCTCAAATGTACGGTGATCGTGAAAAAGCGCAGAAGTACTTCAGACCGCACAGGTCAGAAATCCGGTGAGTGCCAGACGGAGGATGGGATTCTCTATATCCCTACAGCCGGAAACCGGAAAGGTGCCGGCTATCCGGAAGGCGTGCTGATTTCCAGCAGGAAGCAGCTGGAGACTTATTATCAGGAGAACAGGAAATACTATTCCATGGCAGGCAGCTTTAAGAAGACGATCGACAGCTTTGGCGCTTCTTATTTTAAAGACAACTGTCTGGTAGTCCTCCGGGTGAGATCCGGCGGAAGGCAGGACAGATACCGCGTGATGAGCGGCAGATACGATTACGGGAAAAAAGAATACAAGACAGAGGTACAGCTTCTTACATCTTCATCGGGATCTGCGAATCTGATTGCATGGCATATTCTGATTCCGGTAGACGGAGAGATACCGGAGGGTACGAAGATCCGGGTGTCGGTAAAAAAGGATACGGAGCCGAATTCCTTTGCGAAAGCGATGAATACTGCCAGTCTGGATAACAATGGCACATCAGCAAGAAGTCTTACGGAATATGCGGGAATCCGGACATTGACGAACGGCCTGAATATGTATCCGGCAGGAAGTGCAGGCAGACAGGACTATTCAGGGATACAGGCTTTTTCCTACCGGTTATTTGAACAGACGCTTACAGATGCCGTGAAGAATCAAAAGAAGAATCCGGTGGTTTCTCCGGCATCGGCGTATTTTGCTCTGTCTATGGCAGCGATGGGATCAGGAGGCGAAACGCAGACGGAGTTTGCGAAGGTTCTGGGTACGTCAGAGACGATGCTGGAGAAGAACACACTGTGCAGCAGTCTGAAAAAGCACCTGATGAGCACAAAAGGCTCTACCGTGCTTTCCATAGCAAATTCTGTGTGGCTGAATCAGGACTTCGCCGCTTCCCGGGATTATCTGCAGGGAGTGGTAGACTATTTTGATTCCGAGGTGTACAGTGGAAGGATTGATTCGGATGAGATGAAAAATGCCATAAACCAGTGGGGAAGTGAGAAGACGAAGGGACTGATTCCAGATATCCTGGAGGAGAATCTGGACCCTGAAGTGGTCATGAATCTGATGAATGCAGTCTATCTGAAGGCAAAATGGTCCAGTGAGTTCTCAGCAGAAGATACACGGGAGAGAACCTTCTATAAAGAGGATGGTTCCAGTGTCAGGACAGAGTTTCTCTGCAGCGAGAGAATGCTGGATTACGTGAGGGCAGAAGGCGCAGAGGGGGCAGTTCTGCCATATGATGATGGGAAAACAGTATTTCTCGCACTTCGTCCCACAGACGGCAGAACCATCCGGGAATTTGCCGGAAAGCTGGACGCAGCGGCAGTGAAACGATACCTGTCGGGTGCATGGCAGGCAAAGTTCGATTTCTATATGCCGGTGCTGGACATTTCCTATGGAATGAGCATGAATGAAATGTTAAAGGCGATGGGTCTTGAACGGGCGTTCGATGCCAGGGCGGACTTTTCGAAAATGTCAGCGCCGATGGAGAACAGCCTTCCGGTCTGCATTGATCGTGTGACGCAGAAGGTCAAAGTGAAGGTAAATGAAGAAGGGACCGAGGCGGCAGCGATCACAGATATAGCGATGAAGTCCGAGAGTCTTCCGGTAAAACCACCGGAAATCATACGGACGCTGGATATGAACAGCCCTTATGTATATGTGATCGTGGATATGCCATCCCAGACGCCGCTGTTCATGGGACTTGTGGAAGACTTCGCATCAGCCCTTAGCAAGTAAACTTGCACTTTCATTTTGTGTAACTATTCAGAGTCCATTCGCAAAATCGCCTCTACGAGGCTTTCCTTTTGCTCATGTAGGGCTCTCGCCCTATAGATTTATAAAATTTGCCTCTGGTGAGCAAGCTCCCCAAGGCAAATATTTATAAATCTGCATGACTCTGAACAGTTACCATTTTGCTGCTGTTCTGAAAAATAATATAGTATATTCTGAAAAACAGTGGTATAATGGACACTGCTATCAGAGAGGATAGAAGCGGTACGGACACAATCGTGTCCTTATCGCTTCTTGTGTCGCAAAAAAGGGTTGTCCGTGAAATGGAGACGTTTCGGCGGATGAGAGGTTATGTGCAGGAAAAGGAGATTGGAAATGTCAGATAGAGTTGAGAAGGCTTTGGAGAATCACAGAAAAGGGCTGAACTGCTGTCAGGCAGTGGCCTGTGCCTTTGCAGATGAGCTGGGTGTGGATGAGAATGTGCTGTTTGCCATGGGAGAAGGCTTCGGGGCCGGAATGGGCGGTATGGAGTGTACCTGTGGTGCAGTGTCAGGAGCTGTCATGGTGGCCGGCTTAAAAAACAGCAGCCGGAATGTGGAGAATCCCACAACGAAGGGAAAGACGTATCAGCTTTCCAGAGGAATCGTCAGTAAGTTCGAACAGAAGAACGGTAGTGTCATCTGTAAGGAGCTTAAGGGAATGGATTCCGGAAAGGTATTAAGGAGCTGTGACGGATGTATCGAGGATGCAGCGAGACTTGTTCAGGAGATTCTGAAGCTGTAGGAGGCGGTATGGAAGAGCAGTTAAGCAGAACAGGGCTTCTGATCGGTGAGGAGGCACTGGAAAAGCTGAGAAACAGCAGAGTGGCAGTGTTCGGCATCGGCGGTGTGGGAGGCTTTACAACCGAGGCGCTGGCCAGATGTGGTGTGGGAAAGCTGGATCTGATCGACAAAGATGTGGTGTCCGAGTCGAATATCAACAGGCAGATCATCGCGCTTCATTCTACCATAGGACGGGCAAAGACTGAGGTCATGAAAGAACGGATCAGAGACATCGATCCGGGGATCGAGGTGACCGCTCATGAATGTTTTTTTCTTCCGGAAAATGCCGGGGAGTTTGATTTTACACAATATGACTATGTGGTGGATGCGGTAGATACCGTGACGGCAAAGCTTGCGATCATTCTGCAGGCAAAGGCGGCGGGGACTCCTGTCATCAGCAGTATGGGTGCCGGAAACAAGCTGGATCCCGGCAGGTTTGAGGTTGCGGATATTTACAAAACATCTGTGTGTCCACTTGCAAAGGTGATGCGAAAGGAACTGAAGGCGCGGGGAGTCAGGAAGCTTAAGGTCGTATATTCCAGGGAAGAAGCCCGAAAACCTCTGGAGACGATCACGGAGGGAAGCCGCCGCGCACTGCCGGGCAGTATTGCTTTTGTACCTTCAGTGGCGGGGCTTCTCCTTGCGGGAGAGGTTGTCAGGGATTTGATATACGGAGAGTAAAATGAAGATTATAATTGTAGGCTGTGGAAAAGTAGGTGCTACTCTTGCAGAGCAGCTCAGCAGTGAAGATAATGATGTAACAGTCGTTGATAAGAGATATGAAGTCGTACAGGAAGTATCAAATGAATATGATGTTATGGGAATCGTAGGAAGCGGAACCGACCATAGCGTGCTGCAGGAGGCAGGTGTGGAGAAAGCTGACCTGCTGATCGCGGTCAGCGGTTCGGATGAGCTGAATCTGCTCTGCTGTCTGATCGCGAAAAAGGCAGGAAACTGCCAGACGATCGCCAGAGTGCGAAATCCGGAATACAACAGGGAGATCCGTTATATCCAGGAGGAACTGGGACTTGCCATGGTGATCAATCCGGAGGCGGCGGCAGCCATGGAGATTGCCCGTATCCTGCGTTTCCCTTCTGCGATCAAGATTGAGACGTTTGCGAAAGGGCGCGTGGAGGTACTGAAATTCCGTGTAAGGGAAGATTCCGTCCTGAACCATATGATGATCAGTGAGATCACCACAAAGCTTCACTGCAGCGACCTTCTGGTATGTACGGTAGAGCGCGGAGATGAGGCAATCATACCGGGAGGAAGCTTTGTCATTCGGGAACGCGATGTCATTTCCGTGGTGGCATCGCCAAAGAAGGCGAGCCAGTTTTTTAAAAAGATCAAGGTACAGACCAATCAGGTAAAGGATACCATGATCGCGGGAGGAGGAAAGGTTACCTTCTATCTGGCAAAAGAACTGCTCTCCATGGGGATCGATGTGAAGATTATTGAAAAAGACCGGGAGAGGTGTGAAGAACTGAGTGAGCTTCTGCCGCGGGCCAGGATTATCTGCGGGGATGGTGCCAGCCAGGCATTGCTGATGGAGGAGGGGCTGATGAAGGCAGACTCCTTTGTGACGCTGACGAACATGGACGAGGAGAACATTCTGCTCTCTCTTTTTGCCAGAAATAAATGTACGAAGACAAAGGTCATAACAAAGATCAACAGTATTGCCTTTGATGAGGTGATCAATAAGCTGGATCTTGACAGTATCATTTATCCGAAATATGTGACGGCAGAATATATTGTGCGTTTTGTACGGGCGATGAAGAACTCGATTGGAAGTAACGTGGAAACACTGCACCATCTGGTCGATAACAAGGTGGAAGCACTGGAATTCTGTATCCGTGAGAATGCGCCTGTTTTGAATATACCGCTTGAGAAGCTCCGTCTAAAGGATCATCTTCTGATCGGCTGTATTAACCGCAACGGGACAATCCTTACACCGAATGGTAAGGATATGCTAATGATGGGCGACACGGTGGTGGTGATCACGACAAACAAAGGACTGAATGATATCAGTGATATACTGAAGGATTGAGAGAGTGTGAACTATGAATTACGGAATGATGATACATATGCTGGGATGGGTCTGCTATTTCGAGGCATTGTTTATGGCGCTTCCGCTGCTTGTATCCTTGATCTACCGGGAGTCTGCCGGATATGCCTATCTGATGACAATGGCTTTGTGTGCGATGGTGGGGTTTCTGGCGACGAGACGGAAGGTTGAAAGTAAAAAGATCTATGGACGGGACGGACTGGTGATCGTATCTCTCAGCTGGATCGTACTGAGTCTCTTCGGAGCACTGCCTTTTGTGATTTCCGGTGATATTCCTTCCTTTGTGGATGCGCTTTTTGAAACCATTTCCGGATTTACGACGACCGGTTCCAGTATCCTTACAAATGTGGAGGCACTTTCGCATACCAATCTTTTCTGGAGGAGCTTTACACACTGGATCGGCGGTATGGGAGTTCTTGTGTTTATTCTGGCGATCCTTCCGATGAAGGCGGGAGGAGCCGGAATGTATATCATGCGTGCGGAGAGCCCCGGTCCCAGTGTGAGCAAGCTGGTTCCAAAGATCAGGACAACGGCTATGATCCTGTATGCGATCTATTTCGGAATGACGATTCTGCAGATTATTTTGATGCTGCTGGCAGGAACACCGGTATTTGATGCGTTTATCTTAAGCTTCGGCTCTGCCGGCACTGGGGGATTTGCAATCAAAAATGACGGGCTGGCGGGCTATACGAATCTTCAGCAGGCGATCGTGACAGTGGCTATGATCCTGTTTGGCGTAAATTTTACGTTTTATTACCTGCTGCTTCAGAAAAAGCCCGGGTATGCGTTCCGATGTACGGAGGTCTGGACATATTTCGGTATCATTGCTGCCGCCATCCTGGTGATCACGATCAGTGTGATCCCGCAGTTTCCGTCGGTTTATGAGGCTTTTCATCATACGGCCTTTCAGGTCGGATCCATCATCACGACCACGGGATTTTCTACGGTGGATTATAATCAATGGCCGCCCCTCGCCAGGACGATTCTGGTGATGATCATGTTTATCGGTGCCTGTGCGGGAAGCACGGGAGGCGGTATCAAGGTTTCCAGGATCATGATTCTATTAAAGGGCGTTGGAAAAGAGATTTCTGTGACCTGCCATCCGCGCAGCGTCAGAAGAGTAAAGATGGATGGACATTCTCTGGAACAGGAGGTCGTTCGCTCGGTCAATGCGTTTCTGGTAATCTATCTTGTGATTTTTGTGATCTCGCTTCTGATCATCTCACTGGATGAGAAGGATCTGGTGACGAACTTTACAGCGGTAGCGGCTACGATCAATAACATCGGACCGGGACTCAATGTCGTAGGTCCGGCAGGAAACTTCAGCAGCTTTTCCGGTCTGTCGAAAATCGTACTGATGTTTGATATGCTGGCAGGACGCCTGGAGCTTATGCCGCTTCTGGTGCTGTTTGTTCCGTCCACCTGGAAGAAATGACAGTTCTGCCCGAGGCTTTTAACAGTAATCTTAGACATAGGGAGTACAGGAAAATGTATGGTGAATGTCATGCCCATATCTTTATGAACGGGTATAATTATAAAGAAGCGGTTGAATTACATAGGGATCATGTAAATGAAGAAAGCATACGTATCTGGTTTCGTGAATATCAGAAACGGGGCGTCACTTTTATCCGGGATGGAGGTGACGCCCTTGGCGTGTCGGTGTATGCGCGGGAAATAGCGGTGGAGTACGGGATTACATACCGCACACCGGTATTTGCCATCCATAAGAAGGGACATTATGGAGGAATTGTGGGCTTCGGATTCGAAACGATGAAGGAATACCGGGATCTGGTGGAGCGCGTCAGACGCGAAAAGGGTGATTTTATAAAGATCATGCTTACAGGAATCATGGATTTTGAACATTGCGGGGTGATTACGGGCACATCTCTGGCACCGGATGAGATCCGGGAGATGGTGCATATTGCGCACGAGGAGGGGTTTTCGGTGATGGCTCACGTGAATTCAGCACCGGCTGTCCTGCATGCAGTTCAGGCAGGGGTGGACAGTATCGAGCATGGGAACTATGTGGATGAGGAATGTATCTATGCGATGGCAGAAAGCCGGGCAGTATGGGTGCCTACCATTGCCACCATCAGAAATCTGATCGGTTGCGGACGTTTCCCGGACGTGGAAGTGAAGAGGATTTATGAATCAGCCGCAGAAAATCTCCGGCTGGCCTATGACAGGGGAGTGAGACTGGCCCTGGGGAGTGATGCCGGAGCCTTCCGGGTTCCCCACGGACAGGGAATCGAGGATGAATATAGGATTTTCTGCGAGATCTTAGGAGAAAGCGAAGCGCTTCGCAGACATCTTGAGGCAGGAGAGAGAGAAATCCGGGAAAGATTTACTGTAAATGAACGATAAGGATGGAATGTAGATAAAATGAAAAAAATATCTTTAAGAAATTCAATGATACTATTGTTGACGGCAACCATATGGGGCGTGGCATTTGTGGCACAGAGCGTCGGAATGGAATATGTCGGGCCGTTTACCTTTAACTGTGTGCGAAGCATCATCGGAGGTCTGGTACTGATTCCCTGCATCTGGTTTTTAAACAGAAGGAATCAGAAGCCGGAACATAAGACAGAGGAACAGCAGAAGCATGATCGGAAGATCCTTCTGACGGGGGGAGTTCTCTGCGGATTGTGCCTGTTTGCCGCCAGTAATTTTCAACAGTTCGGCATCAGATACACCACTGTGGGAAAAGCCGGATTTATTACGGCATGTTACATTGTCATCGTGCCGGTGCTTGGTATCTTTCTGAAGAAAAAATGCAGCCGTCTGATCTGGCTGTCAGTGGCTATGGCTGTTGCGGGACTTTACCTGCTGTGTATCACAGAGTCTTTTTCCATCGGTACGGGAGATATCCTGGTACTGGTATGTGCATTTTTATTTTCTTTGCATATTCTGGTGATCGATCATTTTTCTCCTCTGACAGATGGTGTTAAAATGTCGTGCATACAGTTTTTTGTGTGCGGGATCCTTTCCGGAATTGCCATGCTGCTGACAGAACAGCCGCATCTGACAGATATTATTCAAGCATGGCTGCCCATTCTTTATGCGGGAGTCTTATCCTGCGGAGTGGCATATACACTGCAGATCGTGGGTCAGAAGGATATGAACCCTACCGTAGCCTCCCTGATTCTCAGCCTGGAGTCCTGCATTTCTGTACTGGCCGGCTGGCTGATCCTGGGGCAGAAGCTGAGCGGACGGGAGTTCCTGGGATGTCTGATCATGTTTGCATCCATCATTCTGGCACAGCTGCCGGACCGGAAAGCATAGAAATATTTTTTAGATGTTTAGGCAGTTGTAGTTTTGCAGTATTTATGCTATACTAAAACAAAGATGTCGGGGTCAAAAGCATTTGCCCCATGATACCTTCGGGTTTACGAACGACTATGCCGCCGCATGGCGGCGGATTGGAGATTAAGATGAAGAGAGTATTGCTGAAGCTGAGCGGTGAAGCACTTGCGGGCGATAAGAAGACAGGGTTTGACGAGCCGACCGTTGTAAAGGTTGCCAATCAGGTGAAACAGCTGGTAGATGACGGGATTCAGGTAGGAATCGTTATCGGTGGCGGGAATTTCTGGAGAGGACGTTCCAGTGAGAACATTGACCGTACCAAGGCGGATCAGATCGGGATGCTGGCTACGGTGATGAACTGTATTTATGTTTCTGAAATTTTCCGTTCAGTGGGGATGATGACCCAGATTCTTACACCATTTGCGTGCGGAGCCTTTACAAAGCTGTTTGCAAAGGACAGAGTAAATAAGTATTTTGAGAAAGGGATCGTATCCTTTTTTGCAGGCGGGACAGGCCATCCGTATTTTTCAACAGATACGGCGACGGTGCTGCGTGCCATTGAGATCGAAGCGGATGTGATTCTGCTGGCGAAATCGATCGACGGTGTTTATGACAGTGACCCGAAGGAGAATCCGGATGCGAAGAAATACGATGAGATCTCCATCCAGGAGGTCATTCACAAAAAGCTTGGCGTTGTGGATATGGCAGCATCTATACTCTGCATGGAGAATAAGATGCCGATGCTGGTGTTCGGCTTGAATGAAGAGAACAGCATCGTGAACACAGTGAAAGGAAATTTTAACGGAACGAAAGTAACCGTTTAGAAAAAGGCAGTTCAGGAGGAAAAGAACATGGATGAAAGACTTCAGGTATATGACACAAAAATGACAAAATCTTATGATAATCTCTTATCAGAATTTGGATCGATCCGTGCAGGAAGAGCCAATCCACATGTACTGGACAAGATCACGGTAGATTACTACGGTGTGCCGACCCCGCTGCAGCAGGTGGGAAATATCACAGTCCCGGAAGCACGCATGATTCAGATCCAGCCGTGGGATGGTTCTCTGATCAAGGCGATCGAGAAAGCGATCCTGACATCGGATCTGGGAATCAACCCCTCCAATGACGGAAAGATCATCCGCCTGGTATTCCCGGAGCTTACGGAGGAGCGCAGAAAGCAGCTCGTAAAGGATGTAAAGAAAAAGGGCGAGGGAGCAAAAGTGGCGATCCGCAATATCCGCAGAGATGCCAACGATTCTTTCAAGAAGCTTTCCAAGAGTTCGGATGTTTCTGAGGATGAGATCAAAGAGCTGGAAGAAAAGATTCAGAAGATGACGGATAAATATATCAAAGAGATTGATAAGGCAGTGGAAGAGAAATCAAAGGAAATCTTAAAGGTTTAAGTGAAAAGGGGGCTAGGACAGCCCCCTTTTGTGGCGATTGACAGGTATAGAGAGGAGGAGAAGCATGGTAATTCCACAGCATGTTGCGATTATACTGGATGGAAACGGACGTTGGGCAAAGAGCAAGGGGATGCCGAGAAATTACGGTCATGCCAGAGGGGCGAAGAATCTGGAGGTCATCTGTAAGGATGCGTATGATATTGGAATCAAATATCTGACGGTTTATCTGTTTTCCACAGAGAACTGGAAACGCTCGAAGGAGGAAGTGGACGGGCTGATGAAGCTGTTCCGAAGCTATACGAAGACCTGCAAAAGCACGGCACAGAAGAATAACATGAAGGTACGCCTGCTGGGAGATCCGACGGCACTGGCAGAGGATCTGCAGAAGAGCCTGAAGGAGCTGGTGGAAAGCTCAAAGGATAACACAGGACTGAATTTTCAGATTGCGATCAATTATGGAAGCCGGGACGAAATTGTCCGTGCCGTAAGAAAGCTGGCAAAGGACTGTGTGGATGGCAGTGTGGATCCGGAAAGGATTGATGAGGAGCTTCTGTCCGGTTATCTGGATACCAGAGAAGTGCCGGATCCGGATCTTCTGATCCGGACCAGCGGGGAACAGCGCCTGTCGAACTATCTGCTCTGGCAGCTCGCCTATACGGAATTCTATTTTACGGATGTCCCGTGGCCGGCATTTTCAAAGGAGGAGCTGTTAAAAGCGATTGAAAAGTACAATGGCCGGGACCGCAGATACGGCGGTGTAAAGGAGGAATCTTAATGTTTCGGACGAGACTGTTAAGCGGCATCGCATTGGTAGCCATTGCTCTTCTGACGATGATAAATGGCGGATATATATTGTTCGGGGCGCTGCTGATCATCTCCCTGATCGGTGTTCATGAGCTGTACCGGGCGGTTCAGGTGGAGAAGGAGGGGATCTCTTTACTGAGTGCTGTCGGATATCTGGGTGTGATTTCTTATTATTTCCTGTTAAATGCCGGTCTGGATGCATATATTATGATGGATGTCATCCTGATCCTTGTGGCACTGATGTTTGTTTATGTTTTCACGTATCCGAAATACCACTCAGAACAAGTGATGGCAGCTTTTTTTGGAGTGCTCTATGTGGCAGTGATGCTGTCTTACATTTATCAGACCAGAAACCTTCCGCATGGAGCCTTTCTGGTGTGGCTGATTTTTTTGTGTTCCTGGGGATGCGATACCTGTGCCTACTGTGTCGGGATGTTGGTCGGAAAGCATAAGATGTCGCCGAAGCTCAGCCCGAAGAAATCGGTGGAGGGAGCCGTCGGAGGTGTGGCAGGTGCGGCGATCCTGGGTGCTGTCTATGCGGCTGTTACAGCCAGATATATGCAGAGCGGCAGTCATATCGTAGAATTTGCTGTTATCTGTGCGGCAGGTGCCCTGATCTCCATGGTAGGTGACCTGGCAGCATCGGCGATCAAGAGAAATCATGATATCAAGGATTACGGCAAGCTGATACCCGGGCATGGAGGGATCCTTGACCGGTTTGACAGTGTGATTTTTACAGCCCCGGTGATTTATTACCTGTCACTGTTTTTGATCCGGTAGCATAACCCACACCAAATAATCTTAATGTATAATGAAGGCTGGTATAAGATATGAGTAAAACGATAGCGATTCTTGGCTCCACCGGATCCATTGGCACACAGACACTGGAGGTCGTGGAGGCAAACGAAGATTTAAAGGTTGCAGCTCTGGCAGCAGGCGGGAATGTCACCATGCTGGAGCAGCAGATACGGAAATTCCGTCCAAAGCTGGCGGCACTCTGGAGTGAAGAGGCGGCCGGGGATCTGAGGGAGCGCGTACGCGACCTGGATGTAAAGATTGTCAGCGGCATGGAGGGACTGATCGAGATTTCCACTATGCCGGAAACAGACATTCTGGTAACGGCAATCGTCGGGATGATCGGCATCCGTCCTACGATTGCAGCGATTGAGGCAGGAAAGGATATCGCACTGGCAAATAAAGAAACGCTGGTGACGGCAGGACATATCATCATGCCGCTGGCAAAGAAGCATAAGGTGCGTATCCTTCCGGTGGACAGCGAACACAGCGCTATCTTTCAGGCGCTGAACGGAGAGGATCATAAGCAGATCAGCAGACTGCTGCTGACGGCTTCCGGCGGCCCTTTCCGCGGAAAGAAAAGAGAGGATCTGGAAAGGGTGCAGGTCGAGGATGCGCTGAAGCATCCGAACTGGGCAATGGGACAGAAAATCACGATCGATTCGGCAACACTGGTCAATAAAGGGCTGGAGGTCATGGAGGCAAAGTGGCTGTTCGGGACAGAGCTGGATCAGATCGAAGTGGTCGTTCAGCCCCAGAGTGTCATTCACTCCATGGTGGAGTTCACAGATGGAGCTGTCATCGCACAGCTGGGTACACCGGATATGAAGCTTCCGATCCAGTATGCGCTCTATTATCCCGAAAGAAGATTTCTGGGCGGTGAGCGGCTGGATTTCGGAAAGCTTAAGCAGATTACCTTTGAAAAACCGGATATGGATACCTTCCAGGGACTGCCCCTGGCCTTCCAGGCGGCAGCAGCAGGCGGATCCATGCCGACGGTGTTCAATGCGGCAAATGAACGTGCTGTGAGCAAGTTCTTACATAAGCAGATTTGCTTTCTGGAAATTTATGAAATCATTACGGCATGTATGGATGCACATCAGGTGATCGCAGATCCTGGTGTAGAAGAGATTTTGGCAGCAGAGCAGATGACTTATGAATTCATAGAAAACAGGTGGTAGCATGAGTATAATTTTAGCACTTATTATTTTCAGTCTGATTATTCTGATCCATGAGCTGGGCCATTTTCTCCTGGCAAAAAGGGGCGGAATCACAGTGGAGGAATTTTCACTGGGAATGGGACCCCGCATTCTCAGCACGGTAAAGGGAGGTACCAGATATTCCTGGAAGCTTCTGCCCTTTGGAGGATCCTGTATGATGCTGGGGGAGGATGAGGGGACTACAGAGGAAGGTTCCTTTGGAAGTAAATCGGTATGGACCAGGATATCGGTCATAGCAGCAGGCCCGGTCTTTAATTTCATCCTGGCCTTCATTCTGTCACTCTTTGTGATCGGCAGTATCGGGGTAGATAAACCGGTGGTACTTGGTGTATCAGAGGGATATCCGGCTGCTGAAGCCGGCATTCAGGAGGGGGATACGATCCTTCGAATGAACCACACCAACATCCGGCTGAGCCGTGAAATCACGAATTATGTGACCTTTCACCAGGGCGAGGATGTGACGATCGTATATGAGCATGAGGGTGAAGAGAAGACCGTGACGCTTTCGCCGGAGAGAAGTGAGAGCGGGAGATATATTTTCGGGATCTCTTCAAGCTCCAGCTATCGAGAGAAGGTCGGTACCTGGGAAACGATCAAATACAGTGCCTATGAGGTGAAATACTGGATCTGGACAACGATTGAGAGTCTGAAGCTGCTTTTTACCGGTCAGGTAGGAATCAATGACATGTCAGGACCGGTGGGTGTCGTGACGATCATCGGTGATACCTATGAACAGAGTGCTGCAGACGGAGGTTTTTATATCTGGCTGAATATGCTGAATATATCGATACTGCTCACAGCAAACCTGGGTGTCATGAATCTTCTGCCTCTCCCGGCGCTGGATGGCGGACGTCTGGTATTCCTGGTACTGGAGGCGATCCGTGGAAAACGGCTGGATCCGGAGAAGGAGGGAATGGTTCATTTTGTGGGGCTGATGCTTTTGATGGCATTGATGGTCGTTGTGATGTTCAATGATATCAGAAAGCTCTTTTGACACAAGATATAGCGCGTATGGATTGGGAAACACAATATCTTGCACAGATTGTATAAAATCACATACAAACCCTGAATCTTTGATTTAGGGTTTGTTTTTATTTTCATAGGGTGTTATACTGAAACGGTTCAAATTGAAATAGTAGGAATTAAAGGAGGAGAATCTATGGTACAAAGAGAACAATGGTGTGGTTTTAAAGGAAAGAACTGGAGAAACTCCGTAGACGTCCGTGATTTTATCCAGTGTAATTATATACCTTATGAGGGTGATGCATCCTTTCTGGAAAATGCTACAGAGGCGACAGACCGGTTATGGGGAAGACTTCAGGAGCTTCAAAAGGAGGAGCGGGCAAAGGGAGGCGTCCTTGATATGGAGACAGAAATCGTGTCGGGACTTACGGCATATGGGCCGGGCTATCTGGATGACAGTATGAAAGAACTGGAAGCTGTCGTCGGACTTCAGACGGATAAACCTCTGAAAAGAGCATTTATGCCCTATGGTGGGATCCATATGGCAGAGAAAGCGTGTACGACCTATGGCTATCAGCCAAGTGAAAAGCTTCATGAAATCTTCACAAAGTATCATAAAACACATAATCAGGGTGTGTTTGATATCTATACGCCGGAAATGAAGGTGGCAAGGCATAATAAGATCATAACAGGGCTTCCGGATACTTATGGACGCGGCCGTATTGTAGGTGACTATCGCCGTGTGGCACTGTACGGTATCGATTTTCTGATTGAGAAAAAGGAGTATGATTTTGAACGCTATGCAAGACATGGGATGAAGGGGACCGATTTCCGCCTTCGCGAGGAGCTGGCAGATCAGATCCGTGCGTTAAAGGAGATGAAAGAAATGGCAGCTGTCTATGGCTTTGATATTTCGCTTCCTGCAAAGAATGCAAGAGAGGCTGTTCAGTGGCTGTACTTTGGATATCTGGCCGCGATCAAAACACAGAATGGCGCTGCCATGAGTGTGGGGCGTATTTCTACCTTCCTTGATATCTATATTGAGAGAGATTTAAAGGCAGGTATTCTCACAGAGTCAGAGGCACAGGAGCTGATCGATCATATGGTCATGAAATTCCGAATGGTGAAGTTTGCTAGAATTCCATCCTATAATGAGCTGTTTTCCGGAGATCCCGTATGGGCGACTCTTGAGGTGGCAGGCATGGGACAGGATGGCCGTTCCATGGTGACAAAAAATGATTTCCGCTTCCTTCACACGCTGGAGAATATGGGACCTTCCCCGGAACCGAATCTGACCGTGCTTTATTCCCCGAGATTGCCTGAAAACTTTAAAAAATACGCTGCGAAGATCTCTGTTTCCACCAGCTCCATTCAGTATGAGAACGACGATGTGATGCGTCCTGTCTGGGGCGATGACTACAGCATCTGCTGCTGTGTGTCGGCTACACAGACCGGAAAGGAGATCCAGTTCTTTGGAGCCAGAGCCAACCTGGCAAAATGTCTGCTGTATGCCATCAATGGTGGTGTCGATGAGAAGACAAAGGTTCAGGTAGGACCTGCATACCGTCCGATCACATCGGAATATCTGGATTATGATGAAGTGATTGAACGGTATGATCAGATGATGGACTGGCTGGCGAAGCTGTATGTAGATACCCTGAATATGATCCATTACATGCATGATAAGTATTATTACGAGGCTGCGGAAATGGCTCTGATCGATACGGATGTGAGACGCACCTTCGCAACCGGTATTGCCGGATTCTCCCATGTGATCGATTCCCTGAGTGCGATCCGGTATGCAAAGGTGAGAGTGATCCGTGATGAGAATGGTGTGGCAGTCGATTTTGAGACAGAAGGTGATTTTCCGAAATATGGAAACGATGATGACCGTGCAGATGATCTTGCGGTATGGCTTCTGAAGAAATTCATGCACAAGCTCAGTAAATGTCATACCTACAGGGATTCTGAGCCGACGACCTCAATCCTCACGATCACATCCAATGTTGTGTACGGAAAAGCAACGGGGGCTCTCCCCGATGGAAGAAAGCAGGGTGAGCCGCTTGCACCGGGGGCAAATCCATCCTACGGGGCAGAAAAAAACGGTCTGCTGGCATCTTTGAATTCAGTTGCAAAGCTTCCATACGAGCTGGCTCTGGACGGTATTTCCAATACCCAGACCATCAGTCCCGGAGCTCTGGGACACAATGAGGAGGAACGTATCAATCATCTGACACATGTGCTGGACGGCTATTTCAGCCAGGGCGCACATCATTTGAATGTCAATGTATTCGGTACAGAAAAGCTGATCGATGCCATGGAGCACCCGGAGAAACCGGAGTATGCAAACTTTACCATCCGTGTCTCCGGCTATGCAGTGAAATTTATCGATCTGACCCGCGAACAGCAGCTGGATGTGATCTCAAGAACCTGTCATGAGGCAATGTAAAAGATGAAAGAGATGACAGGATATGTACATTCACTGGAAAGCTTTGGATCTGTGGACGGTCCGGGTGTCCGTTATGTGATTTTTCTTGCCGGATGCGGGATGCGCTGCAGATTCTGTCACAACCCGGATACCTGGGAACAGAAGACAGGGACACCGTATACCGCCGGTGAATTATTAAAGAAAGCGGTCAGATACCGCGCTTACTGGGGAAAGGAGGGAGGGCTTACCGTATCCGGCGGTGAGCCCCTTCTTCAGATTGAGTTTCTGACAGAACTGTTTCGAGGAGCCAGGGACGCTGGTATCCATACAGTCCTGGATACCAGCGGTCATCCGTTTACAATGGAAGAACCTTTCTTTTCGAAATTCCAAAAGCTCATGAGAGTTACGGATCTGGTGATGCTGGATATCAAACATATCGATGAGGAGTCACACAGAAAATTAACCGGACGGACGAACAGAAACATTCTGGAGATGGCACGCTATCTGGATGAAATCAGAAAACCAGTCTGGATCCGCCACGTCCTTGTACCGGAATACACGGATCATGACAGTGACCTGATCAGACTGGGAGAATTTATCCGGTCACTGCAGAATGTGGAGAACGTGGAAGTGCTTCCCTATCATACTCTGGGTGCATATAAATGGAAAGAACTCGGGATGGAATACGCCCTGGAAGGGATACAGCCACCATCTCCTGAGAGGGTAAGAAATGCCTGCAATTATCTGAAAACTTGTTACTGTTCACTCCGTGACCAGTAACACGCTACGCGATTCACAGATATGATGCATTCTGCATCATATCTGTGAATAGTAACGAAAACTTCTCTATGCAATCGTGGAAAACTGTGATAAGATAAATTATAAGTAACCATTCAGAACAGCAGAAGACAGATATGTAATGTACAGGGAGGAAAGTATGGAGAAACGGGCAGTGAAAATCTATTCAAAGGTGAACAGTAACGTGGTTTTGAGAGTTATCAAAGGACATTTTGCAACTACACATTCCCATATCAACTATTTTATGGATATGACGGGATTAAAATCACGATTAAGTGAGGCGAGGGGGGCAGCTTCCGTACTGGCAAGAAAATACGAGACAACGACGATTGTTGATACGATCGTCTGTATTGATGGATGTGAAGTGGTCGGGGCATATCTGGCCGATGAGCTGACCAATGCAGGCATTATGTCACTGAACCAGCATCAGACGATTTACGTTTCCACACCGGAATATCACACTGGAGGTCAGCTGATCTTCCGGGATAACATGCAGATGATGATCAGAGGAAAGAATATCATTTTGCTGCTTGCAAATGTGACAACAGGAAAGACACTGAACCGTGCTCTGGAATGTATTGAGTATTATGGTGGAAAAACTGTGGGGATTGCGTCTATTTTCAGTGTGATTAAGTCTGCGAGAGGGATTGAAGTAAACTCGATCTTTTCAGAAAAGGATGTACCGGATTATATGACCTATGATACCGGAAAGTGTCCGCTCTGTCAGAAAAAAGCGTCAATTGATGCAATGGTGAACAGTTATGGATACTCAAAGCTGTAGAACACAGCGGTTCGCAGGATATGACCTTTGGTTCTGATACTAGTATAACCCACACCAAATAACCTTATGTTTCGCTGGTCTGCTTTCCCGATAGC
>UQCM01000007.1 GCA_900539525.1 uncultured Blautia sp. | reverse complement strand
CATCTGAGACATTTTCATATGTGGTATACTAGGACATTATCATAAATGGCTTATATATAAAACCATCTGTAATCATTCTGGTATTGACAAAATTCAACAAAAGTAGTAGGATATGTTTGTGTAATTTAATATTGCCGTGCAAAGTGCAGGAGTGCATGCTCCTGAAGAGGGAATCAGGTGTGAATCCTGAGCGATCCGGTCACTGTATTCAGGGAGTGTTGTTTCGTTAGTCCATTGCAGACCCATTTGTGAGAAGGAGAAACAACGTGATGATCTGTAAGTCAGGAAACCTGCTTTGTATGTGAGATGAACTTCCGTGTAGAGTTTAACATCCATCCGGGATTTGATCTGGTGTACTGTACACAGGTCCCGTGTCAGATGTCTGCAGGGGTAAGCAGGCATATTTTTGACTTTATGAATGCATCTCAAGCATTTTATTAAATACACAAAACCTCCTTCAGGGACAGGAATTCCGCAGCCTGTTCCTAAGTGAAAGGCATATCATACACCCGAACCGATCCGGTTAGCGCTAAGATTGGATGGAAAGGTTGTATGATATGCTTTTTTGTTAAGAATTTGTCAAAAATGTCAGAAAAGTTTGCAAATTTACAAAATTCTATTGTGAAAATTTTAAAAATGAATTATAATAATAAACATAAATTGTGCAAAATCAATAATATGACCTCGGGAACAATATAGAGAAGTAGACATTGTTGCTAGTTGCAGAACAGGCTGTAATAGGAGGTTATAACACCCTATTAAAAGGAGGCAAGATAATGCTGGATCAAACTTATTACGAAAAAGCGGATGAGATCATCGCTTTTTATGGCAAAAAGCCGGCATCCCTGATTCCGATCATGCAGGATATCCAGGGAGTGTACCGCTATCTGCCGGGAGAATTGCTCACGTATGTTGCGGGTCAGATTGGCATCACAGAGGCAAAGGCTTACAGCGTTGCTACATTTTATGAGAATTTCTCTTTTGAGGCAAAGGGGAAATATGTAATCAAGGTATGTGACGGAACAGCGTGCCATGTGCGTAAGTCCACACCGATTCTGGAGGCATTTCAGAAGGAACTGGGATTAAGTGCAAAGAAACATACGACAGATGACATGATGTTTACGGTGGAGACGGTTTCCTGCCTTGGTGCGTGTGGACTGGCACCTACCGTCATGGTAAACGAAGAGGTTCATCCCAGAATGACACCGGAAAAGGTATTGGAACTGATTCACGAATTGAGAGGTGATGCAGATGATTGAGAATAGAGAAGATTTGTTAAAAAGCCGTGAAGCAGCGGAACAGGAAATTGCCTCTTATGACTGCAGAATTCTTGTCTGTTCAGGTACAGGATGTATTGCAACAGGTTCACAGAAGATTTATGAGGAGTTTCTGAAAATTACAAAGGATACGCCGGGGGTAACACTGGAGTTTGCACCGCATGACGAAAAGAAGCACATGGGCGTGAAGAAAACAGGATGTCAGGGTGTCTGTGAGCTGGGACCTCTGGTACGTATCCAGAAGGGAAATAAGGTTGTACAGTACACGAAAGTACAGATCAGTGACTGTAAAGAGATTTTTGAGCGTTCGGTATTAAATGATGATGTTGTGGAAAGCCTCCTCTATAAACAGAAAGGAATCAGTTATAAAAGTCCGGATGAGATTCCATTTATCGCAAAGCAGACAAGAGTGGTACTTGAGAACTGTGGAAAGTTTGATGCGGAATCATTTGATGAATATCTGGCAAGCGGCGGTTTCTCTGCATTCCAGAAGGCTCTGTTTGAAATGACACCGGATGAAGTAGTGGATGTCGTTGATAAATCAGGCCTGCGCGGAAGAGGAGGCGGCGGCTTCCCGGCGGGAAGAAAGTGGAAGCAGGTAGCCAGACAGGCCGAAAAAGAACGCTATGTAGTATGTAACGGTGATGAAGGAGATCCGGGAGCGTTTATGGATGGTTCCGTTATGGAGGGAGATCCATATAAACTTATAGAAGGTATGATGATTGCAGCATATGCGGTAGGTTCTGAGAACGGATACATATATGTACGTGCCGAGTACCCCATGTCTGTGGCAAGACTCCGCCATGCAATCGCAGAGCTTGAAAAACGGCACATGCTGGGAGATCATATCCTGGGAACAGATTTCAGTTTTCATATGCATATCAACCGGGGAGCCGGAGCATTTGTGTGTGGTGAAGGAAGTGCGCTGACAGCATCCATTGAAGGAAACAGAGGTATGCCGCGTGTAAAACCACCGCGTACGGTTGAAAAGGGACTGTGGGCAAAGCCTACGGTATTAAACAATGTAGAAACCTATGCAAATGTGCCAAAGATCATCCTGAATGGTGCAGACTGGTATCGCAGCATCGGTACAGAAGGAACTCCGGGAACAAAGACCTTTTCACTTACAGGCTCTATCCAGAATACGGGTCTGATCGAGGTTCCGATGGGAACGACATTGCGGGAAATCATCTTTGATATCGGTGGTGGTATGAAGGATGGCGGAAACTTTAAGGCCGTGCAGATCGGAGGACCGTCAGGCGGATGTCTGACTGAGAAGCAGCTGGATGTTCCTCTGGATTTTGAGTCGATCAAGAAATACGGTGCTATTGTTGGTTCCGGCGGCCTTGTAGTCATGGATGATCACACCTGTATGGTTGAGGTGGCCAGATTCTTTATGAGCTTTACGCAGAGAGAGTCCTGCGGAAAATGTGTTCCGTGCCGCGAGGGAACGAAGCGTATGCTGGAGATCCTGGAAAAGATCGTAGCCGGTAAAGGAAAGCTGGAAGACCTTGACCGTCTGGAGGAACTGGCAGAGATGGTTAAGAGTATGGCACTGTGCGGCCTTGGTAAAAGTGCGCCGCTTCCTGTGCTGAGTACCCTCAGGACCTTCCGTGATGAATATGAAGAACACATTCTGGATAAGAAATGTAAAGCAAAAGTATGTACAGCGATGCGCCGCTTTATCATCAATCCTGAGTACTGTAAGGGGTGTGGTAAATGTGCAAAGAACTGTCCGGTGGGAGCTATTACCGGTGTACGTAAAGAATGCTATCATATTGATCCGGAAATCTGTATTAAATGTGAAGCATGTAAAGATAACTGTGCATTTGATGCAATTTATATAGAGGCATAGGAGGACGAATATGGGAACAATTACAATAGACGGTAGAAAAGTTGAATTTACCGATGAGAAGAATGTCCTGTCCATTATCCGAAAAGCCGGCATCGACATTCCGACACTTTGCTATCATTCCGAACTTTCCACCTTTGGCGCCTGTCGCCTGTGTACAGTGGAGGATGACAGAGGAAGAACCTTTGCATCCTGTTCGGAGGAACCGAGGGACGGTATGGTGATCTACACCAATACCGGGAAGCTGAAAAAATACAGAAAAATGATCATCGAGCTGCTGCTGGCGGCTCACTGCAGAGATTGTACCACCTGTGTCAAGAGCGGAAACTGTAATCTGCAGACGCTGGCACACAGATTCGGAGTGACAGATGTTCGCTTTGATAATTATAAGGAGAGACGACCGCTGGATCTCAGTTCTCCGTCCATCGTACGTGATCCGAACAAATGTATCCTCTGTGGGAACTGTGTACGTGTCTGTGAGGAACTGCAGGGTGTTGGCGTTCTGGGATTCACAGAGCGCGGTGCAGATGCCATGGTCATGACCGCATTCGACAGACCGATCGCTACGACAGAATGTGTAAATTGCGGACAATGCCGTGTATTCTGTCCGACGGGTGCAATCAGCATTAAATCTGACAAAGATGCAGTTTGGGATGCTCTGGCAGATCCCGATGTGCGTGTGGTTGCACAGGTAGCTCCGGCCGTGCGTGTAGCGGTAGGAGATGCATTCGGGCTTCCAAAGGGAAAGAGTGTTATGGGCAAGATTGTCAATGTGCTTCATCGAATGGGCTTTGATGAAGTATATGACACGACTTTCAGTGCGGACCTTACCATTATGGAAGAGTCAGCAGAGTTTCTGGATCGTGTGCAGAATGGTGGAAAGCTTCCGCTGCTCACTTCCTGCTGTCCGGCATGGGTGAAATACGTGGATGACCAGTTCCCGGATTTCCGTGAGAATGTATCCACCTGTCGTTCCCCGCAGGGTATGATGTCTGCTGTTGTTAAGGAATACTTCCGCGATCCGGAAAATGCAAAAGGCAAGAAGACGATGATGGTTTCTTTTATGCCGTGTACAGCAAAGAAGATGGAGGCAAACCGTCCGAACAGCTATACCAGGGGCGAGAAGGATACAGATTACGTGATCACTACGACAGAACTGATAGAAATGATCCGTACAACAGGTATTGATTTTGCAGATCTGGAGTCGGAAGCTTCTGATATTCCGTTTGGATTTGGATCAGGCGGTGGTGTGATCTTTGGTGTAACAGGTGGTGTAACAGAAGCTGTTATCCGAAGACTGGCACCGAATCATGATAAAGCTACGATGGAAGAAATTGCAGAATGTGGTGTACGTCAGGATGGTTTTATACGTGAGTTCTCGATTCCTTATAATGGCATGGAAGTTAAAATTTGTGTGGCCAGCGGCCTGGCACACGCCAGAGAGGTTATGGAGCAGGTCAGAAGTGGTGAGAAAGAGTATCATCTGATTGAGATCATGGCATGCCGCAGAGGTTGTGTCATGGGCGGAGGTCAGCCGCGCCTGGCAGGTGACAGGACAAAGGTTGCCAGAACAGAGGGTATTTACCGTGCAGATAATGTATCTGTCATCAAGAAATGTGATGAAAATCCGATGATCATATCACTGTATGAAGGGCTGCTGAAAGGTAAAGAGCACGAACTGCTGCACAATCATACATTTGAAGGAAAATAGATCAGTCGTATCGAATGAATAAATATCCCCCTCGCTTCATATACTGTAACAGTACAGCGAGGGGGTATTTTTATGGAAGAATTTAATTTGTACAGAGATATACAGGCCCGGACAGGAGGGGAAATCTATCTGGGTGTGGTCGGACCGGTGAGAACAGGAAAGTCCACATTTATCCGGAGATTCATGGAGGAAATGGTGTTGCCAAATCTGGCAGAAAATGACAAAAGGATTGCTACAGATGAAATGCCTACCAGCGGAAAAGGGAAGACCATCACTACGGTAGAACCAAAGTTTGTGCCGAAAAATGCAGCAAAGCTTATGATAAGCGGAGAACTGGAGATGAAAGTGCGGCTGGTTGATTGTGTGGGTTATATTGTAAAAGGTGCCTCTGGTGCTGAGGACGCAGACGAGCAGCGAATGGTAAAAACACCCTGGTCCGAAATGGAAATTCCATTTGCAGAAGCCGCGCAGATCGGAACAGAGAAAGTGATCAGGGACCACTCTACAGTCGGGATCGTCGTGACCTGCGATGGCAGCTTCGGGGAATTACCAAGGGAGAACTTTATTGAACCTGAGAGAAAAGCAATTGAAGAACTTCAAAAGACAGGAAAGCCGTTTGTGGTTCTGGTGAATTCTGAAAAACCTTATGGGGAGGAGGCAAAAAAAGTGCTTGCCTATCTCGAGGCGGAGTATCAGGTAAGTGCTCTTTCTGTGAATTGTGAACAGCTCAGAAGGGAGGATATCCATAGAATATTAGAAAAGATTCTGTATGAATTTCCTCTTGTCAGCATGGCATTCTATATTCCGAAGTGGGTGGAAACGTTGCCGCCAGAGCACAGTATAAAGGAATCTATGCTCAAAGGTGTCAGAGAACTTCTGAAAAAGCATCGTCATATCAGGGATGTTTCCAGCGATTCTGTACAGTTCGAAAGCGAATACGCAAGAAAGATCAAACTGGATAATCTGGAACTCTCGAGTGGAACCGCGAAGGTACAGATCGAGATTGATGATACATACTACTATGAGATGCTTAGTGACATGTCAGGCGTGGAAATTGAAGGAGAGTATCAACTGATTTCCATGATTCGTGATCTGTCTGCATTAAAAAAGGAGTATGAAGGAGTTTCAGGTGCAATTGAAGCGGTTCGCGGGACGGGATATGGTGTCATAACCCCCTTGCAGAACGAGATCGTACTTGAAGAGCCGACGGTTATCAAACAGGGAAGCAAGTTTGGTGTAAAGATTAAGGCAGCCAGTCCATCCATTCATCTGATCCGGGCGGATATTGAAACGGAGATTGCTCCAATTGTGGGAAGTGAACAGCAGGCCGAGGATCTGATCGCCTATATCAGGGAAAACAGCAGGGGAGAGAAAGGAATCTGGGACACAAATATTTTCGGTAAATCGATCGAGCAGCTGGTGGAGGATGGTATCCGGGCTAAACTATCCATGATCGGAGAAGAGAGCCAGATAAAACTTCAGGATACGATGAAAAAGATTGTAAACGAGACAAATGGTGGTCTGGTATGCATTATCATATGATTTCATACACAATAACTTCCTGTTTACAAAAAAATAAAAATTTGATAAACTTTCCCTGTAGAAAAAATAAAAGGTAACGTGGAGTTACCAGTAAAACACAGGAGGAAACAAATGTTAGAAAAACTGTTTAAGCTCAAAGAGCATAACACAGATGTAAAGACCGAGATCATTGCCGGTGTCACGACATTTATGACGATGGCGTATATCCTTGCAGTAAATCCGAATATCCTTTCGGCAGCAGGCATGGATAAAGGTGCTGTTTTTACGGCAACAGCAGTAGCGTCCTTTATCGGCACCATGTTGATGGCTGTCTTTGCCAATTATCCGTTTGCTCTGGCTCCGGGAATGGGATTGAATGCATACTTTGCCTACACAGTAGTACTTCAGTACGGATATTCCTGGCAGGTCGCTCTTGCTGCGGTATTTATTGAAGGTATTATTTTTATTCTGTTATCCTGCTTTAATGTGCGTGAGGCAATTTTTAATGCGATTCCGCTGACGTTGAAGCATGCAGTCAGCGTTGGTATTGGATTGTTTATTGCATTTATCGGACTGCAGAATGCAAAAATTGTAATTGGAGGCAGTACGCTGGTATCTCTGTTTTCTCTGGAAGGATTCCAGAGTCTGAATAACGGGGCAGGCAGCTTTAATGATGTAGGAATTACTGTTTTACTTGCAATCATCGGTGTGCTCATAACGGCAATTCTTGTTGTTAAAAATGTGAAGGGTAATATTTTATGGGGAATCCTGATCACCTGGGTACTGGGTATTATCTGCCAGTTTGCAGGTGTATACGTTCCCAATCCTGAAATCGGATTCTATTCTCTTCTTCCTGATTTCAGCAATGGAATCTCTGTTCCAAGCCTGGCACCTGTATTTTGCAAGTTCCAGTTTACGGGTATTCCGGTGATGCAGCTGGTCGTTATCGTGTTTGCATTCCTTTTTGTAGACCTGTTTGATACACTCGGTACTTTGATCGGTGTATCTACAAAGGCGAATATGCTGGATAAAGATGGAAAACTTCCGAACATCAAGGGAGCACTGATGGCGGATGCAATCGGTACAACAGCAGGTGCTGCATTAGGTACATCTACAGTTACTACGTTTGTTGAGAGTGCATCAGGCGTGGCTGAGGGAGGAAGAACAGGTCTTACAGCAGTTACGACAGCGGTTCTTTTCGGGCTGTCCCTTCTGCTTTCTCCGGTTTTTCTTGCGATACCGTCATTTGCTACAGCACCTGCACTGATTATTGTAGGATTCTATATGCTGGGTAATGTAGTGAAGATCAACTTCGCTGATGCAGGAGAAGGAGTACCTGCTTTTATCTGTATCGCAGCAATGCCGTTTTTCTACAGTATTTCCGAAGGTATCTCCATGGGAATCATCTCCTATGTATTGATCAGTCTGGTATCTGGAAAGAAAGAAAAATTAAGCATAGTCATGTATATCCTGGCTGTGTTGTTTATTCTGAAGTATTTTCTGTTGTAATTTGGCAGAAAAGTGTTCAGCAAGCCCCCGGTCCGTATGGGCCGGGGGTTTTTTTACCCTGGCTCACCAGCTTTCCTTTTGCTCATGCAGGTCTCTCGCCCTATAGATTTATAAAATCTGCATGACTCTGAACAGTTATAAATTGACAAATACATCAGGGTGATTTATAATATGTTCAGAATCTTAATAATTCCGTAACAATTTCGAGAGAAAAGGGGTAAGTATGAAAAGAAAAAATGCCATAGTTGGTCTGTTGGTATTATTTGCTGTTCTGGTATTGCTGCCGGTCAAGGCGGAAGCAGCATGGAAACAGCAGGATGGCAAGTATTACTATTATGATTCCAGGGGAGAACTTGTCAGGAACAGGAAGATAGGAAGCTATTATGTGGGAAAAAATGGTGCCCGTATTATCAATCGCTGGCACGGAAAGGATTTTTACGGGGAGGACGGAAAGAGGATCCCTGATTTCAGGGGAGGATGGCAGACGATTCAAGGCAAAAGATATTATTATACTCCACAGGGAAAGAAGGTCACAGGCTGGCTGAAATACCGTGGAAAGAAATACTATCTGGATGCAGATGGAGTGATGCTGCTGAAATGGCAGATCATCGATGGTGAATATTATTATTTCTCCAATGGAAGAAAACAGTATGGTGCTGCACTGAAAGGATGGCAGCATTTAAGTAAAAAAGATTTTTACCTCTCAGAAAAAAACGGAAAGTTAAAGCTTGGATGGTTCTCTGTTGGCAACAGGCAGTATTATGCTACTACAGGCGAGGGAATCTACAAAGGAATTCGTGATATCGGTGATCAGACGTATCTGTTCAGCAATAAGGGGGTACTCCAGAAGGGCTGGCAGACCTTTATGGGGAATACCTATTACTGCACACGGAATACAGGGGCGATTGCGAAAGGGCTGGGTTCCATCGGGGGAAAGCTTTACTACTTTGATGAATTCGGTATCATGCAGAAGAGCCGGGTAGTGACGGTCAATGAGATATCCTATTCGATCAATGAAAGCGGTATCTGCACCAAAATTGCCACGACATCCAGTACACCGGATGATATGCTGTTCTTTACCCTGTATGAGTCGGGACTTGACGGCTACCGGCAGGTGGGCGGCGATAATGGAAATGCCTGCGGGAAATACCAGTTCGATAGAAGGTATTCACTGATTCCACTGGTGAAATACTGTTATGAAAGAGATCCGGTGGTGTTTGAACCTTTTGCACCGTATGCAAAATGGAGCAATACTGTAAAATATCAGGAAAAGCTTGAGGGAAATACAAAATTTTACAAGGCATGGACATCGATTTATGATGCATATCCTTTTGTGTTTAAAAACTATCAGGATGCCTTTGCCATGCAGGAGTATTATCAGCCGGTGGAAAAGCAGCTTCAGGTATGGGGAATCCATCTTGAAAATCGTCCATATGTGGTGAGAGGAGCCGTGTTCAGCTATTCTATCCAGCATGGTGCCTACACAGCAGCCCAGGCGGTAAGGAGTGCAGGCATAACAGATGCAACAACGAATACAGATTTTTTAAAGAAGCTTTATAAATACAGAATCAAGCAATACCCTACCTACGTAAGCAGATATACAAGGGAAATGAATGACGCACTTAGCCGTCTTTAAAATGAAAAGAACTGCTGCATTTCTGCGGCAGTTTTTTTCGTAAAGTATGATTCAGATGGTAAAACTGGTAAAGTCTCTCATCCACTGCTATGCAAGCATGGCGTGAATTCGGACTTTTGACACTTAAACCAGAGTATACAGGAGGAAATGAGATGAATCTGGAAGATGCATTAAAAAGGATACAGTTACCGGATGAAAAAGCAATGGAACTGTGCGCAAGACGCTGGAACAGCATTGCAAAACCTCTTCACAGCCTGGGGAAGCTGGAAGATGCACTGGTAAAGATTGCCGGTATTACAGGAACACATGATATCAGGCTGGAAAAGAAGGCACTGATTATCATGTGTGCGGATAATGGAGTTGTTGAAGAAGGTGTGACACAGTCAGGACAGGAGGTTACAGCAATTGTTTCGGAAAACTTTCTGAGGAAAAAAGCAACAGCCAGTATTCTGTGTCACGCAGCCGGAGCGGATATCTTTCCAATCGATATCGGGATCGCAAGAGATACCTGCCTCATAAACAGAAAAATCGCCTGTGGCACGAAGAACATGACAAAAGAACCGGCCATGACACGGGAAGAGGCCCTGCATGCGATTGAAACAGGCATGGATATGGTGGGGGAGCTGAAGGATAAGGGATATCAGATCATAGCTACAGGAGAAATGGGAATCGGAAATACGACTACCAGCAGTGCGGTGGCGTCAGTTCTTTTAGATGAGCCTGTGGAAAAGGTGACAGGACGGGGTGCCGGACTATCAACGGAGGGACTCACCCGGAAGATCAGCGCCATACACAGAGCAGTTGCTCTGAATCAGCCGGATCCTTCTGATGGGGTGGATGTGCTTGCAAAAGTGGGTGGCTTTGATCTTGCAGGGCTTACAGGTGTGTTCCTGGGAGGCGCAGTTTTTCATGTTCCGATCGTTATCGATGGATTTATCTCTGCCGTGGCGGCACTTGCCGCTGCTGTGATCTGCCCGGCAGTAAAGGAATATATGCTGGCTTCACATGTTTCTAAAGAGCCGGCGGCGGAGATGATCCTTGACCGTATGGGGCTGTCTGCAACGCTTCACGCAGATATGTGTCTGGGAGAAGGCACAGGTGCCGTTGTATACTTCCCGATCCTGGACATGGCATGCGCCGTATATAATGGGATGAGTACCTTTGAAGATGTCAGTATCGAAGCATATCAGCCATTGCTGTAAGGATGGAGAATAAAGGATGTTTTTATTAGTGACAGGGGGAAGCGGGAGCGGAAAATCTGCTTACGCAGAGAATGAGATTCTGAAACTGGGTCAGGGAAAACGCATTTATATTGCTACGATGATGAGCTTTGATGAAGAGAGCAGAAAGCGTATTGCCAGACACCGGATGATGCGGGCGGACAAATGCTTTGATACGCTGGAGTGTTATATGGATTTAAAGAGTGTGGATGTCCCTGAGGACAGCATCATTCTTCTGGAGTGTATGTCAAACCTGACAGCAAACGAAATGTTTGCTCCGGGCGGTGCCGGGGAGGATACGGTTTCACAGATTCTTCAGGGAATTTCCCGATTGCAGAAGAGGGCACGTCACCTTGTGGTCGTCACGAATGAAATCTTTTCGGATGGATACGAGTATGATCCGGATACGAAAAGATATCAGAAGTATCTGGGAAAGATCAATCAGGTGATGGGAAATATGGCAGACAGGGTCGTTGAAGTCGTATATGGGATTCCTCTTCCGGTCAGCAGGAAGAGAGAAGGAAAAGAGGGCGGTATCTAATGAATGTAATCAGAAGTTTTTTTGTTGCATTTTCTATGTACAGTAAGATTCCAATGCCAAAGACGGAGTGGACAAAAGAGAGTATGAAGTATTGTCTGTGTTTCTTTCCGGCCATCGGAGCGGTCATCGGTGGTGCAGAACTGCTCTGGATGTACCTGGCAGGAAAGATGGGGGTCGGACAGATCCTCCGGACGGCAGTGCTCGTGCTGATCCCTGTCATGATCACCGGGGGAATTCATGTGGACGGGCTTCTGGATACCGCAGATGCATTGAGTTCTTATAAACCAATGGAACAAAAGCTTGAGATTTTAAAGGATTCCCATGCCGGGGCATTTGCTGTGATTGTGGGAATCAGTTATTTTCTCCTGTATTTTGGCATCCTTTCGGAGGCAGATCTGGAGATGGTCACAGTGCTGGCACCGGGATTTATCCTGTCACGCGCACTCAGTGGCTTTTCAATCGTATCCTTTCGAATGGCGAAAAACACAGGACTGGCTGCCACCTTTTCTGATATGGCTGTCAAGGGCAGAGTGCGTATCGTGATGGCGCTGTGTGCCGTGGCGGCTTCAGCGGTGATGATTGCCGTGAACCCGGCCGGGGGAGCTGCAGGTGCAGCCGGAGCATTCCTGACTCTGTTCTGTTACAGAAGAATGGCATATCAGAAATTTGGAGGGATCACCGGGGATCTGGCCGGGTTTTTTCTTCAGATCTGTGAACTTGTGATGGCGTTATTCGTAACGGGTGCAAAGTTCCTTTTGCTCCTGCTTTGACAGCAGTGTGTGTATGAAGATGAAAATCTCTCATCCAATGCCATGTGTTTCAGGGGCATGCGTCAGGCGGACAGGATATACCGGGGATGAAGATTAGAACAGGAGGAATTATGAAGCTGGTAATCGGAGGAGCGTATCAGGGAAAATATGCTTATGCTTCAGAAAAATATTGTATAAATAACTGGGCAGACGGGAGAAGCTGTGATTTTGAAGAAATCTTCCAATGTGAGGGGATTCATCATTTTCATGAGTATATTCGCAGGGCGTTAACAGATGAGAGAGCGATTCGGGCACTGAGATGCAGACTGAAAGAAGAGAACAGAGAGATCGTCATCATTACAAATGAACTGGGATACGGTGTTGTGCCGATGGATGCCTTTGACAGGAGATTTCGTGAAATCCATGGAAGACTCTGCTGTGAACTTGCAGCAGAAGCGGAAGAAGTGTGCAGAGTGATCTGCGGAATCGGGATGGTGATAAAACATGCTTGAAATACTGATGATCCGCCATGGGAAGACAGCGGGAAATCTTAAGAAGCGCTACATCGGGAGAACAGATGAGCCTCTTTGCAGGGAAGGAATCCTGGAACTTCAACATAAATGGCAAAGCTATCCGGAAGTCGTATTTTCCAGTCCGTTAAGACGCTGTCTGGAAACGGCGGAAATTCTCTGGCCGGATCTTCCGGTAACGGTCGTGGATGATTTCAGGGAATGTGACTTTGGAGAGTTTGAAAATAAGAATTATAAAGAGCTGACCGGAAATCTGAAGTATCAGGCATGGATCGACAGTAACGGAACTATGCCGTTTCCTGGCGGGGAATCCCTGGAGGTGTTTAAGGAAAGAGTACAGAGGCAGTTTCAGGGCATTCTTGATCATTCAATAAAAGCAGGATATCGCAGTATCGCTCTGGCCGTACACGGCGGCACGATCATGTCTATCATGGATAGATGGGGAATACCGCCTGGAGAATACTATCGATGGCAGGTGAAAAATGGAGAGGGGTTTATGCTTCAGGTTGAAGAAAATGGAAAAACAATAAAAATCGAACATACGGTTGATTTGAGAATAAGCTTATGTTATGATGATGCCAGGGTCAAAAAGTCATGATTTTCATGCCTGCATGAAAAATCATGATGTCGGGATCCGCTAAACATGAGAAAAAGACGGAGGCGGATGAGATGATCGCATACATACGCGGCAGGGTAGTGGATATCAGTGAGACAAAAGTGATAGTGGATGTTCATGATATGGGGTATCAGTTGTTTATTACATCGAGGGATGCATCATCCATGCCATCCGTTGGAGAGATGGTGAAGCTTCACACCTTCCTGAATGTAAAAGAAGATGCCATGCAGCTTTACGGTTTTCTGTCCGGAGATGATCTGGAGATCTTCAGACTTTTGCTGAATGTAAATGGTGTGGGTCCAAAGGCTGCGCTCGGAGTACTGTCTGTCATGACGGCAGATGATCTTCGCTTTGCAGTCCTGGCGGATGACGCAAAAAGCATTTCAAAAGCACCGGGGATCGGAAACAAGACGGCTCAGAAGATGATTCTTGAACTGAAGGATAAGCTGAGCCTGGAGGATGCGTTTGAGAAAAGGATGGCAGACAGTGAGAATGCATCTACTGCTTCCGGCATGAATGATGCAAGAAATGAAGCGGTACAGGCGCTGGTGGCACTGGGATATGCGAATGCAGAGGCACTGCGGGCAGTCAGACAGGCTGATCCGGCAGACGATATGGATACAGAGGCAATTTTAAGAGCCGCATTGAAATACATGCTGTAATGACAGGACGGCGTGTGTTTCAATCATTACTGCAAAATGACAGGGCGGATACTAAGGGTGGAAGATCATGGGAAGAAGAATTATCACCTCGGACATATTAGAGGAAGATTTAAAGACAGAGTCAAATCTCCGGCCGCAGACGCTGGATGATTATATCGGGCAGAGTAAAGCAAAGGAAACCCTGAAGATTTATATTCAGGCAGCAAAGGAGCGGGGGGACGCACTGGATCATGTGCTCCTGTACGGACCGCCGGGGCTTGGAAAGACAACACTCGCCGGGATTATTGCCAATGAGATGGGGGTAAACATAAAGATCACTTCCGGTCCGGCAATTGAGAAACCGGGAGAAATGGCTGCGATCCTGAATAATCTTCAGGAGGGAGATCTTTTATTTGTAGATGAGATCCACCGCCTGAACCGTCAGGTGGAGGAGGTTCTGTATCCCGCCATGGAGGATTATTCCATCGATATTATGATCGGGAAAGGGGCGGCAGCGCGCTCGATCCGGCTGGATCTTCCAAGATTTACGCTGGTAGGAGCTACGACAAGGGCCGGTCTTTTGACAGCTCCCCTGCGTGACCGTTTCGGTGTGGTGCATCGTCTGGAGTTCTATACAGAGGAAGAGCTCACTACGATCATACGGCGTTCGGCACAGGTGCTCGGCGTGCAGATCGATGCAAAAGGCGCTTCTGAGATGGCGAAACGTTCCCGCGGCACACCGAGACTGGCAAACCGGCTGCTGAAAAGAGTGAGAGATTTTGCACAGGTAAAGTTTGACGGCTGTATTACCGGCGAGGTTGCAGCGCTGGCACTGGATCTTCTCGAAGTTGATAAATATGGACTTGATCAGACCGACAGAAATATACTTCTTACGATGATTGAGAAGTTCAGTGGCGGACCGGTGGGACTGGATACGCTGGCGGCGGCAATTGGAGAGGATCCCGGAACGATCGAGGATGTTTATGAACCTTATCTGATCAAGACCGGATTTATCAATCGTACCCCCAGAGGACGAATCGTATCAGAGCTCGCCTATCATCATTTGGTAACTGTTCAGAGTCATGCAGATTTATAAATATTTGCCCTGGGGAGCCCTCTCACCAGAGGCAAATTTTATAGATCTATAGGGTGAGAGCCCTGCATGAGTAAAAGGAAAGCCTCGCAGAGGCGATTTTGCGAATGGACTCTGAATAATTGAAAAGAAAATGTTGTAATTCTCAGGATTTCGTTTATAATGATAAATGAGTGTGGGGAAAAAAGACTAATTTTCCCGAAGGTATGATAGAACGAAAGAAAGGGAGAACTACGGGAATGTCATCCAAAAACAGAACAGAAGTGCTGATTGACGGAAAAATATATACTTTGAGCGGATATGAGAGCGAGGAGTATCTGCAGAAGGTTGCCACATACATAAATAATAAACTGGCGGAGTTTAAGAAGCTGGAAGGATACTGCCGACAGCCCAGAGAGCAGAAGAGCATGCTTCTGCAGTTGAATATTGCTGATGACTATTTTAAGGCAAAGAAACAGGTCGAGATGGTAGAAGAGGAACTGTCGGAGAAAGATAAGGAACTCTATGACCTGAAGCATGAGCTGATTGCTGCACAGATTAAGCTTGAGACAACAGAAAGAACCGTATCTGAGCAGCAGAAGGAACTGGAAGAGCAGCAGAAGAAGATGATTGGTCTGGAAACGGAACTGAGAGAGAAAAAATAATAAGAAGGTATTGTGGGGCTGTCTTTATGACAGCCTTTGCGGTATACGGAGGTATTTATGCGAGCAGAATTACTTGCACCGGCAGGCTCTTTTGAGAGTCTGCGGGCAGCAGTGACGGCGGGAGCAGATGCAGTCTATGTGGGGGGGACACGTTTTGGTGCCAGAGCTTATGCGGATAATCTGACAGAGGAAGAATTGCTGGCAGCGATAGATTATTGTCACCTTCGAGGATGCAGGCTTTATCTGACGGTAAACACTTTGCTGAAAGATGACGAAATGGATCTGTTGTATGACTATCTTAAGCCTTATTACGAAAAAGGGCTGGATGCAGTCATCGTGCAGGATCCGGGAGTGATCCTGTATATACAGGAGGCATTTCCGGAACTGGAGATTCATGCCAGTACACAGATGACGATCTGCGGGACAAAAGGAGTGAGGCTTCTGGAGTCACTGGGCGTGAGCAGAGTGGTGACATCGAGAGAGCTTTCTCTGGAGGAAATCAGAGAGATCCGTAAAGAAACCTCTCTGGAAATCGAAAGCTTTGTTCATGGTGCGCTCTGTTATTGTTATTCGGGACAGTGTCTGTACAGCAGTCTGATCGGAGGGCGAAGTGGAAACAGAGGACGCTGTGCCCAGCCGTGCCGTCTTCCTTATCAGGCAGGAAAATCAGAAGGTTATCTGCTAAGTCCAAAGGATATCTGCACATTGGAGATCCTTCCTGAAATTCTGCAGGCCGGTGTGTTTTCCCTGAAAATAGAGGGGCGTATGAAGCGTCCGGAATATACAGCCGGCGTAGTAAGAATTTACAGAAAATATCTGGATGAAGCACTTGAGCATGGCAAAAAGAACTATCGTGTTTCTGAGGAAGATATGAGGGAGCTGATGGCTCTCTACAACAGAGGTGGTTTTACTACAGGATATTATGAAATGCATAATGGCAGACAGATGATGTCTTTGAAGAGAGCGAACCACTTCGGTACAGAAGCTGCAAAGGTGGTTTCTGTACAGAAGGGAATCCTGACACTTTCCGCTCTGGAGGAGCTTCATAAAGGAGATGTTCTGGAAAAAGCAACGATCACACAGGATGTGAAGAAGGGAAGCACGTTCCGGTTGAAGTTGACGCCGGCAGAGAGCAGAAGGATATCTGCCGGCATGATCTTTCACCGGACAAAAGATGAAGTTCTGATTTCAGAACTGGACAGGGACTATCTGCAGAAAGAAAGAAAAGGAAAAATTAATGGTAAATTAATGATTTCATCAGGACAGCCTGTTATACTAAGCGTAACTATGGAGAAAACTGCTGTCAGTGTAAAGGGCGTCATTCCACAGCCATCCTGTAACCAGCCGCTTCAACCGGAAAGGGTGAAAAGGCAGATCGAGAAAACAGGAAATACGCCATTTGTCTTTGATCGTTTAAAAATTGAAATGGAGGATGGTTTGTTTTTGCCTCTGCAGAGTATCAATGAGCTGCGAAGAGAGGCGATGGAACGCATGGAAGAAAAGATACTGTCTGCCGGGAGACGAAAATCACCGGGGAACAATCTGATCCGTCCGGTAAAGTCCGAAAGAGACTGGAAGGGGCATAGACTGTATGCATCTGTGGAAACTGTTCAGCAGATGGAACCGTTACTGAAGATATCTCAGATTACCGGGATTTATCTTAACAGCACCTGTCTGCCGGTACCTTTGAAAAGATATCAGGCAGAGGAATGGGTAGACAGGTGCAGGCGGGAGGGAAAGTCCTGTTATTATATCATGCCGTATATTTTCAGAAAATCTGTCCGTGAATTATATGAACATCAGGAAAGTCTGGAGGCACTGATGCTGTTTGACGGCATTATTTTCAAGAATTATGAAGAGTTTTTCTTTTTGCGGGAACACAAAATACAGTGCGATCTGATTCCGGATCACAATGTTTACACGTATAACCGGTATGCAAAAGAGTTCTGGAGAATGCAGGGCATTGAAAGGAATACAGCACCACTGGAACTGAATAACAGAGAACTGGCAAAGAGGGGCTGTGCGGACAGTGAAATTCTTGTATACGGTTATCTTCCGATGATGGTATCTGCACAATGTGTGAGGAATAACACATCAGGATGTACGAAAAAAAGCGGACTGCTGTATCTGAAGGACCGGAAAGGAAAGAAGTTCCCGGTAAAAAACCACTGTGAGTTCTGTTACAATATGATTTATAATCAGGTGCCGCTGGTTTTACTTGATAATAAAAAAGAACTGGACGAACTAAAGCCGTACGGGATCCGGCTCTCCTTCACTATGGAACCGCCTGAACAGGTTAAAAGGATTGCAGAAGTATTCGCAGAAAGATTTTTTAACGAGAGAATTGCAGAGTTTGATTTTGGAGATTTTACAAGAGGACACTTTAAACGTGGAGTAGAGTAGGTGAAAACGTGACGAGACTGATTATTGAGATATCAAGATATGTGCTGATTGCCTTGATTGTGATTTATACCCTGCAGTGCTATCTTGCGTTTTTTAAGAAAGATGAGGATGCGAGGGAATTCCTGTTTCTGAGGCAGAATGTGGTCATGTTCTGTATCCATTTTGTTGCCTTTATGGTGTTTTACCTGAAGATGGAAAGACCTATGCTTTTGTTTTTTTATGGTGCACAGGTGCTGTATCTATTTGCAGCCCTTGTTTTTATGAGAAACCTGTATCCGCGGGCTTCAAAGCTTATCATAAACAATATGTGCATGCTGATAACGATAGGATTTATCATGCTGACAAGACTTTCTTACGACCAGGCAACGAAGCAGTTCAAGATACTGGCAGCGGGAACCGTAATTGCGCTGATCATTCCTGTCATTATCCGTAAAATGAGAATTCTGACAAAGTGGGCATGGCTCTATGCAATTCTGGGAATCGGTCTGCTGGGAGTAGTGGCTGTTATGGCCAGAACGACCTATGGGGCAAAGCTTTCCCTGACGGTTGCCGGCATTACCTTACAGCCTTCTGAGTTTGTGAAGATCCTGTTTGTATTTTTTGTGGCTGGTATGCTGGCGAAATCCACGGAGTTTAAAAATATTGTGGTAACGACTGCTCTGGCTGCAGTTCATGTGCTGATACTGGTGATATCTACAGATCTGGGAAGCGCATTGATTTTCTTTATTACGTATCTGATGATGCTGTACGTGGCAACGAGAGACCCGCGTTATCTTCTTGCAGGTCTGGCAGCCGGGGTACTGGCAGCGGTGCTGGCATATTTTCTGTTTAGCCATGTGCGGGTACGTGTAGAAATATGGAAAGATCCGTTTAAAGAATATACAGGCGGAGGATATCAGGTGGCACAGGCACTGTTCGCCATCGGAGCCGGTGGCTGGTTTGGTACAGGTCTGTTTCAGGGCTCGCCCGGGGCGATTCCGATCGTAGACCAGGACTTTATGTTTGCTGCTGTCACGGAAGAACTGGGGGCTGTCTTTTCAATATGCCTGATACTGATCTGCATGAGCTGTTTTATCATGTTTGTAAATATTGCGATGAAGCTTGAGGAGGATTTTTACCGTTATGTAGCATTTGGTCTGGGATGTCTTTACGGTGTTCAGGTGTTTTTAACAATAGGGGGAGCGATGAAGATGATTCCGATGACAGGTGTTACCCTGCCACTGATCAGTACAGGCGGAAGTTCACTGCTTAGTACGCTGATATCATTTTCGATCATTCAGGGACTTTATATTCTAAGAGAGGATGAGGAAGAGGAACTTGATGAAGAAGAATACTACTACGACGAAGATGAAGAAGATGAGTACGGACGATATTCAGATATGCGATATCCCTATCGATGAGGAGCATTCGGGAAAAGATTCAGCTAAGAAGAGGGATACTCAGAAAGAAGAAGCATTGTCTTATGACGGGGCAAGGAAAAAGAGAAACAGAGAGCTTGTGAGAGTCAGCTATCTGTTTGTAGTGATGTTTCTATCGCTGGCAGGATATCTCATCTATTTTAATATTTATAAAATTGACGAGATCAATTCAAATGTAAATAATACAAAGCAGGAGAGTAAGCAGGAGCAGATCATCAGAGGATCTATCCTGTCTTCCAACGGGGAAATCCTTGCAGGAACAAATGTTGACGAGGCTGGAAATGAAGAAAGGATTTATCCGTTTGACAATGTCTTTTCTCATGTGGTGGGATATGCGACGAACGGAAAATCAGGGGTAGAATCTGTATTAAATTATGAACTCATGTCCTGCCATGCTTCCATCCTGGAGCAGGTAAAGGAGCAGGAACTGGATATGAAGGTGAGAGGGGACAGTGTGGTTCTGACCCTGGATTCAAGACTACAGAAGGCATGTTACGATGCACTGGGTTCCTACAATGGTGCTGTTGTGGTTCTGGAACCGGATACAGGAAAAATTCTTGCTATGGTATCAAAACCGGACTTTAATCCGAATACGATCGAATCAGAATGGGAGAACCTGATCAGTGATTCTACGAACAGCTCACTGTTCAACCGTGCGACACAGGGACAGTATCCCCCGGGCTCAACCTTTAAGATTCTGACAACTCTGGCCTATCTGCGTGAGCATCCGGATGATTACCGGGAATTCAGCTATACTTGTAATGGAAGTATTTCCAGAAATGATGTGACGATCACATGCTATGGCGGGGAGGTACATGGAAATGTGGATCTGGAATCTTCCTTTGTGCACTCCTGTAACGGTTCCTTTGCCAGCATCGGCATGGAACTTGATAACAGTAAATTTAAAGAAATCTGTGAGGATTTCCTGTTTAATACAGAGCTTCCGATTACATTACCTTCCGGCAGGAGCCTGTTCCGCCTGGAGAAGGGTGCATCCTACGGCGAGGAGATGATGACAGCCATTGGACAGGGAAACACACTTGTTTCGCCTCTGGAGATGGCGATGGTTGCTTCAGCTGTGGCAAATGGCGGAAATATGATGAAACCGTATTTCGTTGATCATATTGAAACCTATGATGGGAGTTTAGTGAAGAAATATAAACCATCCGTATGCAAAGAGGTGATGAGCTCTGAGGAATCAGGGATTCTTGCAGGCTATATGACAAAGACGGTGGAGGAAGGTACAGCATCCATGTTGTCAGGCCAGAGCTATACGGCTGCCGGAAAGACAGGGTCTGCTGAACATGAAGGTGGTGAAGCAGGCGGCACCCATTCCTGGTTTGTCGGCTACAGCAACGTGGAAGCACCGGATCTGGCGATTGCCGTGATTGCAGAAAACGGCGGTTCAGGAAGTTCCACAGCGGTGCCGATTGCGAAGCAGATTTTTGATGCCTATTATAACAATTAACAAACTGGTTGCATGATTGGTGAAAAAGAGTTATACTAAAATCAGTCAAAACGACACAACGCATAACAGGAGGAATTGCAATGATTGAGGCAACGAGCTGTGGCGGTGTGGTAATATTTCGAGGTAAGATTCTCGTTCTGTACAAGAGCTATAAGAATAAGTACGAGGGCTGGGTTTTGCCTAAAGGAACTGTAGAGGCTGGTGAAGAATTCAAGGACACCGCTGCAAGAGAAGTTCTGGAAGAGACAGGAGTACAGGCATCGATTATTAAATACGTCGGGAAGAGCCAATATACCTTCAGCGTTCCTGAAGATACGGTAGAGAAAGATGTTCACTGGTATTTAATGATGTCAGACAGCTATTACAGCAAGCCACAGCGTGAAGAGTATTTTGTAGATTCAGGGTATTATAAATATCATGAAGCGTATCACTTGTTAAAGTTTTCAAATGAGAAGATGATACTGGAGAAAGCGTACAATGAGTATCTGGAACTGAAGAGACGAAATCTCTGGGGAAACCGCAAGTATTTCTAGTATGAGCCATTTTGAATACTGTAAGCGGCTTATACTGGCAGTAGAATGGGTATTGTGATCCGTTCGGTATGGAGAAAGGATGTGCAGTGTTGCATATCCTTTTTTCAAAACCGATACTGACAAAGGAAAGGTTAAAGTAAAAATTAGAATGAACTGGTATTCAAAGCTTTACATCGGAGAAGGGGCAAAGCCCAAAGCCGGGAAAATCATTCGAAAACTAAAAAGGAATGCAGGACAGGTGGATATTTATCTGATTACGCTTGCCTCTAACGGGAAAGATATGCTTGATATCATAAATTCCGCATATCTGAAGCAGCCGGCCGTGAGACGCAGCCTTCCGATGATCGTTGGGATCGCAAAAGGGTATGAGGAAGCGCTCGATCTGGTGGAGCAGATGCTTATGGAAACCCACAGGGAGACCGGAGGGTACCGGATTGTGGAATATCTGTTGCAGCAGGCTGGAAAAGATTGTAAAAACAGACAGCAGCGGGAGTGAGAATATGCTACATGTTATTTTGGGAATACTGAAAATTGCGGGACTTGTTCTGGCCGTTCTGCTTTCTCTTCTGATTCTGGCTGTATGTGCAGTCCTCTTCGTGCCACTGAGATATCGGATACATGCTGTGAAAGATGCAGATAAAATGGTGGTGGAGGGAAAAGCAGGCTGGCTGCTTCAGGCGGTTTCGCTTCATTTCGCTTACCGTGAGAGAAAGTGTACGGTAAAGATAAGGATACTCTTTTTTAGAAAATCCATCCTGCCTGCAGATGAGAAGATACCGTCAGGACACCGGACCGAAAAGGAATACAGTGCAGGTTTACAGAAAAAGAATGAGGAAACAGTGGCCCGGAAGCAGAGTACAGATCATGATCTGGCAGGCAGCCGCTCAGAGAAAAAGATATCTGAGGACCATTCCGGGGAACAGGCGGATACACGGAGCATGCATACAGGAGAAAAGGCACACGGACAGACGACAGAAAAAAAAGAGCCGAAAGAAAAGAAAAACGGGAAGCGTATCCAGAATCTGAAGGAAAAGATACAGAACATTTTTTGCAAAGGAAGTGCACTCAAAGAGCGCATGCAGGAAACCGTTTCTGCTTTAAAGGAGGATGCTGCAAAAAATGTGTTCCGGCGTTTCCGGCATCATCTTGCATATCTGTGGAAGCATCTGAAACCGGACCGGATCCGGGGAGAACTGAAGTATGGATTTAATGATCCTTCACTGACGGGAGAACTGACCGGCATCCTGTATCTTTTACTTCCGGCAGGGCACTATCAGATCCGACTGGAACCGGATTTTGAAAATGCAGTATATGAGGGAGACCTTTCAATACGGGGACATATCCGCATCTGCCATCTGGTACGGATAGTGGCTTGTGTGTTCTTTGATAAAGAGTTCAGGGCATTATTAAAGAGATTTCAAAATAAAAGATAGTAGTATAAGGAGGAATTATCATGGCTTCAGACAATACTTTTCAGACAACGGTAGACTCTCTTTTTAAGGGAATGGACAGCTTTATGACCACAAAGACGGTGGTAGGAGATGCGATTCATATCGGAGATACGATCATCCTTCCACTCGTAGATGTGACGTTCGGTGTAGCTGCATCGGCAAAGGCAGAAGATAAGAAGAATGGCGGCGGAGGCGGAATGGGAGGAAAGATGACACCGAGTGCTATTCTTGTTATCCAGAATGGTACCACCAGGCTTGTAAATGTGAAAAATCAGGATGGTCTTACAAAGATCCTTGATATGGTTCCTGAACTGGTAAATAAATTTACAGATGGCAGGAAGGAATTCTCCGCAGAGGAAAAAAAGGCTGCTGAGGATGCAGTAGGTGAAATATTCCGGGAGGCAGAGTAATCCATTCTCTGGAAAAGGCATATTCTTCAGGGAAGAGGATAATGGATATCACGGTAAAATACAATATACGCCATGTGTATACGCTTATTTACAGAGGTATGCACATGGTGTTTTGTTATACTGAAAATTCCTTCGCATAGAGCAGTTACTAATACTCTGCTTTGGAAAATCATGACAGGAAAAGAGTGATGAATCACAGGGAACCTACATATTATGGTAAAAAGACGGTAGCTTTTCAGGAGCGTGTATGAGGCGCATTTTGGGTTATACCCTGTTCTGGATGGGAATCGGAGTGCTTCTGGCAGTCATTATCCCATATAAGTTTTTTTCAGTATTGATCTGTGCGATTTTATTATTGATCGGATATAATATGTTTTGCTGTTAGAAAAAAAGGTAACTATTCAGAGTCCATTCGCAAAATCGCCTCTGCAAGGCTTTCCTTTTGCTCATGTAGGGCTCTCGCCCTATAGATTTATAAAATATGCCTCCGGTGAGAGGGCTCCCCAAGGCAAATATTTATAAATCTGCATGACTCTGAACAGTTACAAAAAAAGACCTCCCAGATACTGAGAGGTCTGAATCTGCTTATTAAGCTCTTTCTACTTTACCGGACTTTAAGCAAGAAGTACATACATACATCTTCTTAGCAGCACCGTTTACTTTAACCTTTACGGATTTTATGTTTGATTTCCACATCTTATTGGATCTTCTATGTGAATGGCTCACATTGTTTCCGAAATGAGCACCTTTATCACAAATAGCACATCTAGCCATGACTGCACCTCCTTGAAAATAGATTACCTGTCCACATCCAGGCTCACAACACTGCTTATTTTAGCAGATGAATTTCTATTTTGCAAGCAGATTTTAAAAAATTATCTAATTATTTTACAAAATAAAAAATAGATATTTCATTTTTGGGGGAAACAGGGTATAATCATAATAATACCGCTGAAATGCGGCTGTTAAGGCACAACGCAGCTGCAAAAGGGATTTATAAATAGGAGGTTACAAGTATGAAAGGACGTATGGACACAGAACTTGGATCAATCTTGATAGATACGGACGTAATAGCAACCTATGCCGGAAGTGTTGCCGTAGAGTGCTTCGGCATCGTGGGGATGGCGGCAGTGAATATGAAGGACGGACTGGTGAAACTGTTAAAGAAGGAGAGCTTAAAACACGGGATCAATGTAACGCTGGAAGATAATAGGATCTCTCTTGATTTTCATGTGATCGTAGCTTACGGTATCAGCATTTCGGTTGTGGCACAGAACTTATACGAGAATGTGAAGTATCGGGTGGAGGAGTTCACCGGAATGGAAATAGAGAAGATCAATATTTTTGTTGAAGGTGTAAGAGCCATAGATTAAGGAGGAGTTTGTTGTGGTGACCAATACGATAAATGCCAGGCTGTGCGCTAAGATGTTTTTAGCCGGTGCAAAGAACCTGGAAGCGAAAAAGGAATGGATTAATGAATTGAACGTGTTTCCGGTTCCGGACGGTGATACAGGTACAAATATGACACTGACGATCATGTCAGCAGCCAGAGAAGTGGCAGCTCTTAATAACGTGACGATGGAGGCGCTGGCGAAAGCGATTTCTTCAGGATCTCTGCGCGGTGCAAGAGGAAATTCAGGTGTTATCCTGTCCCAGCTTTTCAGAGGTTTTACCAAGGGAATCAGGGAATATGAGGAAATTGATACAGTAATCCTTGCGGCAGCCATGCAGAAAGCAGTGGAGACAGCCTATAAAGCTGTTATGAAGCCAAAGGAAGGTACGATCCTGACAGTGGCCAAGGGAGCGGCTGATAAAGCGGCTGAGCTTGCAGGAACAGATGTTGATATGAAGACGTTTATCGGAAAGGTGATCGATCATGCGGATCGTGTGCTTGCTCAGACTCCGGAGATGCTTCCCGTTCTGAAAGAGGCAGGAGTCGTAGATTCAGGTGGTCAGGGACTGATGCAGGTGTTGAGAGGCGCTTATGATGCTTTTCTGGGGAAAGAAATTGATTATTCCATTGAGGGGACCAAAACAGGTACAGCTTCTGCAGTGAAGCCGTCAGCAGGGCAGGAGGCAGAGATTAAGTTCGGATACTGCACAGAATTTATTATCATGCTGGAGAAGCCATACACGCAGGATACCGAGAATGAGTTTAAGTCTTTCCTGTCATCCATTGGAGATTCGATCGTAGTTGTTTCAGACGATGATATTGTAAAGGTTCACGTACATACGAATGATCCTGGTAAGGCAATATCCAGGGCATTGACGTACGGTTCCCTTACAAAGATGAAGATTGACAATATGAGAGAGGAGCATCAGGAAAAGCTGATCAAAGATGCGGAAAAGCTTGCAGCGCAGCAGACTGTACAGATGCCGAAGAAGGACGTGGGATTTATCTCTGTCTCCATCGGTGAAGGAGTAGGACAGATTTTTAAAGAACTGGGAATCGACTATCTGATCGAGGGCGGACAGACCATGAATCCAAGTACGGATGATATTCTTCAGGCTATTGAAAAGGTCAATGCGGATACTGTTTTTATTCTTCCAAACAATAAGAATATCATTCTGGCAGCTAATCAGGCGAAGGTTCTGGCAAAGGATAAGGAAGTCATTGTTATTCCTACCAAGACCGTTCCGCAGGGAATCAGTGCGATCATTAATTATAACGCAGAGCTTTCACCGGCGGAGAATAAAGAGTCCATGATCGAAGGAAGCAAGGCGGTAAAGACCGGCCAGATCACTTATGCCGTGCGTGATACCCATATGGGCGACAAAGAGATCAAAGAGGGTGACATCATGGGTATCGGCGACGATTCCATCCTTGCGGTAGGGAAGGGAATCCAGGAAGTTGCCGTGGAAACGGTTGCTCTGATGATGGATGAGGACTCTGAGCTGATCAGTGTTTATTATGGATGTGATGTGGATGAAGAACAGGCCGGTGCTCTGGAAGATGCACTGACAGAGAAGTATCCATCCTGTGACGTAGAAGTATATTCAGGCGGTCAGCCGATTTACTACTATGTCATATCCGTTGAGTAGCCATGAATGAAGGATCTGTGCTGAATCTGCTCAGAGGGATCGGTGAGAAAACAAAGACGGTATTTGAGCGTGCGGGTATTTTCTGTGTGGGTGATCTTCTCCATTACTATCCGTGCGGATATGATACTTTTGGAGAAATAAGCAGAATTTCAGATGTTCATGAAGGGGATACCGCAGCGGTCTGTGCCACGCTTGCATATGAGATGACAGTCCGGCATGTGAAACGGCTGAAGATCGCATCGGCTGTCCTGAGAGATTTATCCGGCACGTTACATGTGACATGGTATAATATGCCATATCTGAAGAATACAATAAAACCCGGAAAGCGTTATGTGTTTCGGGGAAAGATTGCAAGGAAAGGACAGCAGGCGGTGATGGAGCAGCCTGCTGTTTATGAATTAGAAGCATACAGGGCGCTTGCGGGACAGATGCAGCCGCGTTACCCGTTGGTGGATGGACTGACAAATAAGACGGTAACAAAGGCAGTGCGTCAGGCACTGGATGAGTCAGAGCTCACGAAAGATGCCCTTCCAAAGGAGATCCGCCAGAAATGGAAGCTGGCAGAATATCACTATGCACTGGAGCAGATTCATTTTCCTGAAGATGAAAAAGCAATGCAGATTGCAAGACAAAGGCTGGTTTTTGATGAATTCTTTCTATTCATTATGGCAATACGAAGCCTGAAAAATGAGCGTCTGGTAATCCGCCCCGGGTTTCATATTGAAAAGGATCCGGTGACTGAGCAGGTGCTTGCAAGGCTTCCATTTTCGCTGACAGAGGCACAGAAAAAGGTGTGGAGGGAGCTGGAGGCAGATCTTACCGGTGATAAGGTCATGGCCAGGCTGATTCAGGGAGATGTGGGATCAGGGAAGACGATACTTGCTGTTCTGGCATTGTTTCTGGTGGCGGCCAATGGCTGTCAGGGTTCTCTGATGGTTCCTACTGAGGTGCTTGCGAGACAGCATTTTGATTCGGTTACTTCAATCATCAAAGAGCAGGGACTTGGTTTTCATGCGATACTGCTTACCGGATCCATGACGGCAAAGGAGAAACGGGAGGCTTATGCGAGGATTGCTTCCGGAGAGGTGGATATTATCATCGGAACACATGCGCTGATTCAGGAGAAGGTCGAATACAGAAATCTGGCTCTGGTGATCACAGATGAGCAGCATCGTTTCGGTGTGCGCCAGAGAGAAGCATTGTCCGGGAAAGGAATCGCCCCGCATACGATTGTCATGAGTGCGACACCGATTCCCAGAACACTGGCAGTCATTATTTATGGTGATCTGGATATTTCTGTGATCGATGAGCTTCCGGCAAACAGGCTTCCGATTAAAAACTGTGTGGTAGGAACTTCTTATAGAAGCAAAGCATACTCCTTCATCCGCAAAGAGGTAGAAAGTGGGCATCAGGCATATGTCATATGTCCCATGGTGGAGGAAAGTGAAAGCATAGAGGCTGAGAATGTAATCGCATATACGCAGCAGCTGAGGCAGGTGTATCCTGATTCCATTACAGTGGAGTATCTGCACGGCAGGATGAAGCCGGCCGAAAAAAATGAGATTATGCAGCGGTTTCTGGAAAACAGGATTCAGGTACTGGTATCTACAACTGTCGTGGAGGTTGGTGTGAATGTGCCGAATGCTACGGTTATGATGATTGAGAATGCGGAGCGTTTTGGACTTGCCCAGCTTCACCAGCTTCGCGGCCGTGTGGGAAGAGGAAACTGTCAGTCCTATTGTATTATGATACACAGTTCGGACAGTAAAAGGACCAGGCAGCGCCTGGAAATCCTGAATACATCCAATGATGGTTTCTATATCGCAGGCGAAGATCTAAAGCTTCGGGGACCGGGAGATCTGTTCGGGATCCGGCAGAGCGGGCTGCTGGAATTTCGTCTGGGTGATGTGTTTCAGGATGCACAGGTACTTCAGTGGGCGTCTGAAGCGGCATCTGAAGTACTGGGCAGAGATAAGGAACTAAAGCTTCCCGAACACTGTGTTTTGAAAGAAAGACTTCAGCTTTTTATGAATGAAGATACCGGACGATTAAATTTATAGTTGCCTTTTTCCTGATTTTGTTATATTATCTTACACGTAGCTTTTTTTGAGTGCGTATTTTACGATAACCGAAGCTTGCTTTGTATTGCATCTGAGAGGGAAGGGACGTATATACGCAGTTTTATGAGGAGGAATATACGTATGAAAAAAACAGGAAAGACAGTTGCAAAAGAGACAGTAAAGGCAACGGCTTCAAAGGTTGAGACAGCACCGGTTAAGACAGCAGCAGTAAAGGAAGAGGTAAAAGAGGTTCAGAAAGAAGCAGTAAAAAAAGAAACAGTTAAAAAAGAGACAGTGAAAAAGACTGCAGAGCCAAAGGCAGAGGCTGTAAAACCGGCAGCAGAGGCAAAGGAAGATCCGGTAAAGAAAGCTCCGGCAAAGAAGGCAGCAGTGAAAGAAGCTGTATACTTACAGTACAATGGAAAAGAAATCAATCACCAGGACATTGTAAAGCAGGTGAAAGAGATCTGGACAAAGCAGCTTAAGAAGAAGGCCGGAGATATGAAATCAATCAATATTTATTTCAAGCCGGAAGAAAATGCTGCATATTATGTCGTAAACGATGATGTGACCGGAAGTATTGAATTATAAGAATGAGAAAAGATCCCTGAAATAATATTTCGGGGGTTTTTATTTGTAATAAATATTTGCCGTGGGGAGCCCTCTCACCAGAGGCAAATTTTATAAATCTATAGGGCGAGAGCCCTACATGAGCAAAAGGAAAGCCTCGCAGAGGCGATTTTGCGAATGGACTCTGAACAGTTACTTTTCTTTTAAAAGAATATAGATTTGCTAAAAAAACAGTTGTAATCTTATGTCGAAATTAGGTATAATGACAGGAGAATAAAGGAAGGAGGGAAATAGTCTGATACAAAACGTATAAATAAAACAGGAAAGAAAAGGAGAAGAATATGAAAAGAAAATGGAAAAGCATGCTTTCGCTTATGCTGAGCCTGTGCATGATCCTTGGCATGGCGCAGATTCCGGCGGCAGTAAGCTATGCAGCCGAAGACGGTGTGATCGAGACATCAGAGGCTGGCTATGAAATTGTCAAGTATTTAACAGATACTACAGAAACAGGAACAAGCATTACAGAGCCCCAGTCCAAGAATGACATACTGCAAAGCTTTCTGCTTGGGACAGAATCCATGGAATGGTCTGTGGATTTTAAAACATCAGGCTCAGGTCTGCAGGCACTGCTGGGTTTAAGCACAAGCAGTCAGTACTATGGCTTATATATCAAAGAAGGAAAGCTTGCATTTGAGGTAAGACAGGGACAGAAGGTTTCCCAGTCTGCAGCTACGAACTATGCAGACGGCGCATGGCATACCGCTGTGCTGGTACTTGAGAAAAATGGAAAAACGACGATTACGGTAGATGGCACCAGGGTGGCAGAGGCAGATACAAATTCCGCTTCCTGTATCAAGGGACTTAGCTGGACACCGGAGAACTTTAGCATTGGAGGAATGGAAGGTTACAGTTCTGCATCCGGATGGAAATTCAGTGGCAGCATGAAAAACATCGTGCTCAAAAAGTCTGTACCGGCACCTGTTGCAGAACCGGTGTTTACGCAGGTGAATCCTGCACCCGGCAGCACATCAGAGAGTATTGCCGAGCAGGCAGCCGGAACACTTCAGATGACCTATCGTCTGAAAGAAGCATCAGCTTCCGATGTTACGCTGGCATCACTGAACGGCGGTTTAACAGTTATCTTAAGCGGCAGTAAAGTGAAACTTGCAAAGGGAGCTGCCACAGCTGAGTTTAACGTGACGAACACCAGCCTTGCATCAACGAAATGGCACAATCTTGCTGTGACTGCAGATGGCACAAATGCAGCTGTTTATGTAGATGGTGTGAAAGCCGGAAGCAGTGCGTTTTCGGAGAAGATTTCCGGAGCGATCACCTATGGAAGCGGAGTATATTTTTCAAAGGTTGATGTTTATGGTTCTGCACTGACTGCCCAGCAGGCTGCTTCGGTGCAGGAGACTACCAGCTCCACAGCTTATCCGGATTACACAGCGAAAGCAGATAAATACTACAAAGGACCGAATATCGGTATATTCAATGCAGGATTTGATAATTCTGTTTCCTACCGGATCCCGTCTCTGGTGACTTCGAAGAAGACAGGAACTGTCTTTGCCGGTATTGATAAGCGCTGGGATGGTTCCGGAGATGTCGGAGTCATTGATAATGTCATCCGCAGAAGCGAGGATAATGGTAAGACCTGGGGACCGGTCATTCCTGTCATTGACCTGGCAAATGGTTATGGATATACCATGGATGCGGAAATGGTGGTAGATAATGACGAAACCAGTGAGCACTATGGAAGAGTCTACATGATTGTAGATATGTTCCGTGATGGTGTGAGTCTGTGGGGTGCGCAGCCGGGAACAGGATATGTGCAGATCGATGGCAAGTATTATCAGCAGCTGACAGACAAATCCGGAAATACTTATACCGTTCGTGAGAATGGTGTCGTATATGACAGTAACAATCAGGTTACGGCATATGAAGTGGAGACAGAGTCAGAAGCTCCTTACAATCAGCAGGGAAATCTGTATAAGAACGGTGTTAAGATCGGAAATATTTATAAAAATTCAGAGCTGACCATGCACAATACCTGCTATCTGTGGATGACCTACAGTGATGATGACGGTCTGACATGGTCACTTCCGAAGGATATTACACCAATGGTAAAGGCTGACTGGATGACATTCTTTGGCCTCGGACCGGGTGCCGGTGTACAGCTTCAGAGCGGAAGACTGATATTTACGACCTACTGCATGGATGCACAGAATAGATCGAACCGTTTCTCTTCTTATAATATCTATAGCGATGATGACGGAGAGACGTGGCACAGAGGTGCATCACCGAACGATATTTCTGATACACAGAACGCTACAAACAGTACAAGAGAATTAAATGAGAGCTGTATTATTGAGCTGAATAACGGTCATCTGATCCAGTTCATGAAAAATGCGACAGCAAACGTTGCTATGGCTGTCAGCACCACACAGGGTGAGAGCTGGGGTGAGGTTACTTATGCGCAGGGTATTAAAGAACCATACTGCGAGATGTCGGCTCTGCATTTCCCGAGACTGGTTGTAGATCCGGCAGACGGACAGGCGAAGGAAGCGGTTATCTTTGCAAACCCGACAGGCGGACGTGACCATGGAACGGTTCGTGTTGCCTTTGTCAATGCAGATGATACGCTTGACTGGAAGTATGCAAAGCTGATCGAAGATGAGAGATTCATGTATACGTCGCTTACGGCTATGAACGATGGCAATATCGGATTGATCTATGAAAATGAGAAGGGCGGCATGGCGCAGGCTGCGTTTACATCTTTCAGCGTAGAATATCTGATGGATGCGAATACACATGAGGAGACACCGGTACCGACAGCAATCACTGCAGTGGTAAAGGACTCAGAAGGAAATGTGACAAATTCGCTGGCGGCAGGAAATGAGGTATATATCGAGGCTGCCTGTGATCAGAATGTATTTGCTGCAGGGAATGTCACCCTGAATGTAAAAGTGGGAGACGAGACGAAAGAAGCAGCGCTCATTGGAAACAAGGATGCGCAGACACTTGCTTTCCGGTATGTGATCGGGGCGAATGATACCGGCGAGATCATTGCTACCAATGAGATCAATGTAAAAGAGGGCGGAGCTGCTGAAAATATTTACAATACAGGAATGACTGACAATCCTTTTGTTATCAAGAGCGCATCAGCAGGAGTGGTGGAAGACAATTCCGGATTTGATGTGCTTCCGACCACAGGAATGACAGCAACAGCAGGCAGTGCTTATAATGGAGGCAATGAGGGACCTGCATCCAATGTACTGGACGGTAACCTGGATACACACTGGCATTCTAATTATCCGACAGATGATGGTGTGCGTGAGAAGCATTATCTGACGATCGCTCTTGGCGGCAGCCGTCTGGTGAGCGGATTACAGTATACGCCACGGAAAGGAAGCATGAACGGAACCGTTACAGAGTGCCAGATCGAAGTGAGCACAGACGGACAGACATTTGTACCGGTAGCAAGAGCAGAGTGGCCGAAGAATACGGATGTGAAGACAGTGAACTTTGGCGGTGCAGCACTCGCTACCCACGTGAGATTCCGGGTACTGGAAACCAAGGACAAATGGGCAACAGCCGGAGAGATCCGGATCATCGGAACAAATGATACAAATGCTTCTCAGGATAAGACAGCACTTCTGAAGCTTATGACAGAGTGTTCTTCCTGTGAGGATGAAGCACTGGAGCAGGCACTGGCAGCAGCTGCACAGACCGCACAGAATAAAGATGCAAGTGCAGCAGATGTGACAAATGCAGTCAATGCACTGAATACAGCAAAGAGTGCGGCAGCGACAGCAGCAAAGACAGGTCTGTCTTCTCTGATCGCAAATGGAGAAGGAAAGAAAAAAGAAAACTACAGTATTTCATCCTGGGCTGCATATCAGGAAGCACTGAGCGTGGCACAGGGAATTACAGAAGACTCCAGTGATCAGGATGCAATACAGGCATATCAGGATCTGAAGAAGGCTGAGGCGAAGCTTGAGGCTTCCGGTGCAGTCAGAACAGAAACAGCAAAGAAGGCTTCGAGAGAAGCGGTAGAGCAGGAGAAAGCAACGATCGAGGCAGGTCAGGGCGATTATACGAAAGCAAGCTGGGATGCCTATGCGAAGGCCTATGCAGATCTCGAGGCAGAGATCAAGAAAGAGAATACAGATGCCGATACCCTGAACGGACTCATTCTTGCCCTGAAAAATGCAAAACAGGCTCTTACTTCCGAGGAGGTTACAGATCCGGTTCTTGAAGAGGAAAGAGGAAAAGCAGAATCTGCACTGGCAGCAGCGAAAACAGAAATCGAAAAGGGACAGGGTGGATATACTACAGACTCCTGGAATGCATATAAAGATGCATATGAATTGCTGAAGACTGCATTTGAGGAGAATCATGTATCTGCTGACGAGCTGAAAGCGTTGATCGCCGGACTGAATACTGCGAAGGACGGATTGAAACTGGCTGCGGATGTTGAAGCACGTGAAGAATCAGCAAAGGCATTAGAGGCGGCGAAGGCTGTGATTGAAAAGGGACAGGGCAATTATACAGATGATTCCTGGACGGCTTATACAGCAGCTTATACAGAGCTCGAAAAGGCGTTAAAAGAGAATAAAGATGCAGCTTTTCTGAGAGAGAAGATCGCAGCGCTGACAAGTGTTAAGCTTGTAGAAAAGCCGGCAGAACCGAAACCGGGTCCAGGGGATAATAACATTCCTAAGCCACCTGTAAATGATCAGAAGCCGGCTCTGGAAGCAGGAAAAGAATATCAGACGTCCGATGGCCTGAAATATAAAGTCATCGATGCGGCGAAGAAGACAGTATCTCTTGCTGGAACTGCAAATAAGAAAAAGATTACATCACTGAATGTAAAAGCTACGGTTACTCTGAATGGTGAAACCTGCAAGGTAACAGAAATCGGTGCAAAAGCATTTGCAAACTGCAAGAAACTGAAAAAAGTAACGATCGGTACGAATGTGACCAATATCGGAAAGCAGGCATTCTCAGGATGTGGCAATCTGAAGACAGTCACAATCAAAGCAAAGGCACTGAAAAAGGTGGGGACGAAGGCATTTAAGGGAATCAATAAGAAAGCCGTTCTTAAGGTTCCGAAGGCGAAAAAAGCAAAATATACAAAACTGCTTGCCAAAAAGGGCCAGCCGAAAACAGTAAAGATCAAATAGTGCTTAGAACAAAGGTGATACAGGAAATTCGAAGGAATCTCCTGTATCACAAAAAAGCTCCGGTTTCTTTCATTATGAAAGAAACCGGAGCTTTTGTTTCCGGCAGCTTCTTCAGGTGTTTAGAACTGAGAAGTTCCGTTGCTCATCTGACGTTCCTGAGCCTCAATCATCTTCTTAACCATATAGCCGCCTACAGATCCGTTCTGTTTGGATGTCAGGTCGCCATTATAACCTTCTTTTAAAGGTACTCCGATTTCCTGTGCTACTTCCATTTTAAAACGGTCTAATGCACTTTTTGCCTCCGGTACTGCTGCTGTGTTTGAAGATCTGTTTGACATAATACAACGCCTCCTTTGAATTGAAACTTTTTCTTTTGAGTTCTGTGGCTGTTCTGACTTTTTACGCCTTTGTCAGCCGCGTTTTGCAATGTTTAGTTGCAGTTCTAGTATGTGATAAAAAAGAAGTTTTAAACTGGCAAATTCTGTTCATTTATTAAAAAAAGACTTTTCTCCTGCAGGTAAAACATGATATAATCATTCTGATTCGAGAAAATGTAACTGTTCAGAACCATCCGGAAACCGGTTTTGATACCGGAAACAGTTTTACAGGCATGTCTGTTGCCTGCAGTCATGAACAGTTACGAAAAAATATTATGAGGTAAAGAGAATGAATGTAGGCTTGATAGCACACAATGAAAAGAAAAATCTGATCGAAGATTTTTGTGTGGCGTACAAAAAGATCCTGGAAAAGCATCAACTCTATGCCACGGGAACCACAGGTCGACGTATCGAGGAAGTAACAAGCCTGAAGGTGCACAAATTTTTGCCGGGGAGCCTTGGCGGTGACAAGCAGTTTATGGAAACGATCTGCAGGAACGGGTTGGATATGGTCCTTTTCTTTTATAATCCGGCAATGGTGGGGGAAAAGGAGCCGGGTATTGATGAAGTATCAAAATGCTGTGATCAGTATAATATACCGATTGCCACGAATATTGCCACAGCAGAATCATTGATCCTTGGATTGGCAAACGGGGATCTGGAATGGAGAGAACAGATATGTCTATAAATGATATTCAGAATTTATTCATGTTTGCCGGAGGTCTGGGAATGTTTCTGTTCGGTATGCACAGCATGTCCGACGGTATCCAGAAGTCTACCGGAAAGAAAATGCAGGAGCTTTTGGGAATTTTAACAAATAACCGTTTTATGGCAGTCATCGTGGGAGCACTTGTCACAGCGATCATTCAGAGCAGTGGTGCAACCACTGTTATGGTCGTGGGATTTGTAAATGCCGGAATTATGAGCCTGACACAGGCAGTGGGTGTGATCATGGGAGCGAATATCGGTACCTGTATCACTTCCTGGATCGTATCGCTGGGGCAGCTGGGGGACAGCTTTAAGGCGATCTCACCGTCCCTGTACGCACCTTTGCTGGTGGGGATCGGCTCCTTTTTTATCATGTTTTCAAAGAAACAGAAGAAGCAGACGGCGGGAGAGATAGTGATCGGCCTGGGTCTGCTGTTTATCGGACTTGATTTTATGAAGAATGCTGCTTCCTCTTATACGGAGCTTCCGATCTTTACGCAGGCTTTTGCACTGTTTGGAAATAATCCTCTGCTGGGAATTGCAATCGGTGCCATTGTGACGGCGATCATGCAGAGTTCCTCGGCATCTGTGGGAATCCTTCAGACACTGGCGGCTACCGGCGGGGTGGTGACTGCCAGCTCGGCCATCTATATCAGCCTGGGATCCAATATTGGTTCCTGTGTGACAGCATTACTGTCCAGTATCGGGGCGCCGAGAAATGCCAAGCGTGCGGCAGTGATCCACCTGACTTTTAATGTCCTGGGTGCCGTGGTGTTTGGAGCGGGATTGTTTGTATTTTTCCGTTTTATGCCGGCCTATGGAGCTGCCGGGATCAACAGTGTGGGAATCTCGATTTTCCATACGATTTTCAATATTACCTGTACGGTGTTGCTGTTTCCGTTCGCAGATAAACTTGTTAAGCTTTCGGGCGTTATCGTGAAGGAGCATTCCGGGGAGGAAGAGCCTGCAGAGGACAGCGAGGAAATTGTAACTCTGCGTCATCTGGACAAGCGTATTCTGGAGACACCGTCTTTCGCAGTAGAGAATGCGATTCTTGAAGTAGTACATATGGGAAAGATTACCTCAGATAATCTAAAGCGTTCTTTCGAAGCAGTCCTGGAATATGACAAGGAAAAGATCGAAGCAGTTTATAAGACAGAACAGACGATCAATACAATGGAAAAACTGATCACAGGTTATCTGGTGCAGATCAGTAACCTTTCGCTGAACGAAGAACAGCATAATATTATTAACAACCTGTTTTACTCTGTCAGTGATATTGAAAGAGTCGGCGACCATACGGAAAATATTGCCGAACTGGTGGATACGAAAGATGGTACGCCGATCAGGTTTTCGGAAGAGGCGGTCCAGGAAATGAGAGAGATCATGGAGTTGGTTGCAAAGTCCTTCCATTTTTCCATAAAGGCCAGAGAAGAAGAAAGTGTGGAAGCAGCGACTAAGGTCGGTAAATATGAGGATATGGTGGACAGCATGGAAGAAGAGCTGAGAGAAAAGCATATCGAGCGTCTTTCCAGACAGCTCTGCAATCCGGAAAATGGTGTGATTTTCCTGGATATTATCAGCAATCTGGAACGAATATCAGATCATGCCTATAACCTGGCCGGATATGTGATCTCAGAACATTAGAGGGATTTTGCTTATGAGTCATGTGATTTATTGTGTAGAGGATGACAGTAACATCAGAGAACTCGTAGTTTATGCTTTAAAAACTGCCGGATTTGAAGCTTCAGGGTTTGCCTGTGCAGCTGATTTCCATAAGGGAATGGCTGCACAGAAGCCTGCTCTGTTATTGCTGGATATCATGCTTCCTGATGAGGATGGCATTACAATTCTGAAGAAAATAAGGAATGAAGACAATTACAGGAACATTCCGGTGATCATGCTGACGGCAAAAGCAGCAGAGTATGATAAGGTAATGGGCCTGGATATGGGAGCAGATGATTATGTGACCAAACCGTTTGGAGTTATGGAGCTGATCTCCAGGGTAAAGGCAGTCCTTCGGCGGACGGAGAAGGAGGAGTCCTGCGAACTGGTGATCGGTGATCTTAGAGTGGATGAGCAGAAACACGAGGTGTTTGTTAAAGAAAGACCGGTGATTCTGACCTTTAAAGAATTCGAACTGCTTGTTTACCTGATGAAAAACAGAGGAATTGTTCTGTCCAGAGATAAGATTCTGGACAGGATCTGGAACTATGAATATGAAGGAGAAAGCAGAACAGTAGATGTGCATATCGGTTCTCTTCGTCAGAAGCTGGGGGAGTGCGGTGATATGATCAAGACCATACGCGGTATTGGATACAAGATAGGAGATTCCAAGTGAAAAAGATTATCTATAAAAATATCCTGGGGTTGGCAGCAATGACGATACTGCTGATTTCCGGGATTTTTGTATATTTTTATAATCAGAGCATGCACAGGGAAATGCAGGAACAGGTGAAGACAGAGGCATTCTGCATAGCGGCTGCCTTTGAAACCAAGGGGAACAATCTGGAGTATCTGGAGCGATTGAAGAAAAAGAATGTTCTGAGGATCACGCTGATCGATCAGGAAGGAACGGTTCTGTATGACAGCGCGGCAAGTGTATCCGGACTGGAGAATCACCGGAATCGTCCGGAAATCCAGGCTGCCATGGATAAAGGCAGCGGTTCGGAAACAAGGCTGTCAGATACCCTGAAAACAGAGACTTATTATTATGCGGTCAGACAGGAGGACGGGCAGATTCTCCGACTATCCATGGAAGTAAAGAGCAACCTGAAAACGTTTCTGGAATTGCTTCCGCTGTTGACAGCCGTGGCACTGATCATTTTAATGTTTGCATATCTGGTAGCGCACCGGATCGCCCGCATCATAGCTGAAAAGGTAAATGAAATCGATCTGAAGCATCCCGTAACAGAGTCTGTGTTTGAAGAGCTCTGGCCTCTGGTTCACCGGATCGAAAAGCAGAACACACAGCTTCAGGAGCAGATGGACAGTCTGATCGATCAGAAAGAAAAATTCATGACCATTACAAGAAATATGTCAGAGGGTCTGATTCTTCTTGACACAAATTCCAGAATTCTGTTTATGAATCAGAGCTGTAAGGAACTGTTTGATGTGCCGTCGATTTCCTATGAGGAGAAACATATCTCCACCTTCAACAGCAGTGAACAGCTGAAGGAAACAGTAAGTGCAGCTTTGAAAGGTGAATGCTACAGTGCTATGCTGAGACTTTCTGAGAAACAGGTGCAGTTTTTCGGAAATCCTGTAAGGGAAAATGAAAAAGTAACGGGAGCCGTTCTGTTTGTGATGGATGTAACTACGAATCAGAAGGCCGAGCAGCTGAGAAAAGAGTTTTCTGCCAATGTTTCCCATGAACTGAAGACGCCGCTCACATCGATTTCAGGGTATGCCGAGCTGATGCAGAATCATCTGGTTCAGCCGTCGGATGTGCCTGTCTTTGCGGGGAAGATTTATGAAGAAGCCAAAAGGCTTCTGACGCTGGTCAATGATATTATAAAAATCAGCCAGCTGGATGAAAAGGACAGCCGCTTGTCTAAGGAACCGGTGGATCTGTACCGGATGGCAGAGGAAGTATGTATGCAGCTGATTCCTGTGGCAAAAAAAAACGCCGTAAAGGTAAAACTGGAAGGAAGCCCTGTGACGATCCTGGCTGTCAGACAGCTGATGTATGATCTGATCTATAATCTTTGTGAAAATAGCATCAAATACAATGTACAGGGCGGAAAGGTTACGGTCTGCGTGTACGGGAATGAGGAGGATGCAGTGATTCGTGTATCGGATACAGGAATCGGTATTCCGATGGAGTATCAGGAGAGGATTTTTGAAAGATTTTATCGTATTGATAAAAGCCATTCCAAACAGACGGGGGGCACGGGGCTGGGTCTTTCGATTGTCAAACATGTGGTGGAATATCAGGGGGGATATATTGAAATCCATAGTAATAAAGAAGAAGGAACGACCATTACTGTTCACTTACAGGGATAAAGGAGGCTGTCAGGGCCTTCTTTTTTTACATACATTTTACATATGCAAAATATTTTTCTGACCTGAAGTGTTTAGAATACAGACTTGTAAGAACAAAAAAACGTTACCGGTAAATCCATACAGGCGCAAAAGAACGGCTTTGAAGCGGCGGTTTTGCGAACGGGATCTGAACAGTACTTTAAATGACTGATACCGGGTAAACAGTATGAAATGATTTGGAGGAATACGATTATGAAGAAATTATTGTCAATGGCAGCAATTGGCGCTATGGCACTTGGACTTACCGCATGTGGCAGCAAGACGGCAGAGACAACAGCACCTGCAGCGTCACCTGAAGCAGAAACAACAGCATCTGCAGCGGAAACTGAGGCAGAAACGGACGCGGCAGAAGCAATTGATGCAGCAGAAGCTTCAGAAGATGTGAGCGGAACGATTGTAATCACAGGATCCACGTCTGTTGAAAAGATCTTAAACGAGATGAAGGATGAGTTCGAGGCACAGAATCCTGATGTTACCATCGAGTACACAGGAAGCGGTTCTTCAGCAGGTATCACAGATACAAAGGCAGGAACAAACAATATCGGAGCATCTTCCAGAGAACTGAAGGATGAAGAAAAAGAGGATGCATTAAAGACAGAAGTATTTGCCTATGACGGTATTGCAGTGATTGTAAACCCTGAAAATGAAGCAGTTGAAGATATTTCAGAGGAACAGCTGGCCGATATCTATTCAGGAAAGATCACAAACTGGAAGGATCTGGGTGGAAATGATGCAGATATCTTTGTAGTATCCCGTGAGGAAAGCTCAGGAACCAGAAGTGCATTCGAGGAACTGATCGGACTCGAGGATGCAGGCGGACTGACAGGAAATGCAGCAGTGTCTGAGGGAAATGGACCGGTACAGGCAGCTGTAGCAGGAAATGAGAATGCGATCGGATATGTTTCCTTTTCATTCATCGATGACACGGTGAAACCACTGACCGTTGGAGGTGTTGAGGCAACCGCTGAGAATGCAAAATCAGGCAGCTATCCTCTGAGCAGGCCGTTCCTGTTCTGCTATTATGAGGATAAGGTAACGGATGCCGGAAAAGCATTTCTTGCGTTCGCACTTTCGGAAGACGGACAGGCAGCAGTAGAGGAGCATGGCGGAATCAAAGTCACAGAGTGATTCGTTAAGAGTGATTCGATAAAAGGGAAAACAGGCTGCACTACAGCCTGTTTTCATACCCTGACAGAAAGAACGTCTTGTGAGGGAAGATATGAAAGACAGGAAGGATACTATTTATATGAATCAAATGAACCGGAATGTAAAACGGGATGTTATGGAAAAAGCTGTCGAAGGACTTTTTCTGTTATGTGCCCTGGTTGGTGTTGTTTCGGTAATTGCCATTATCGTATTTGTATTTTACAAAGGATTACATCCGTTTTTCGGAAAGGATGCTTATAGCTTTATCGATTTTCTTACCGGAACAAGGTGGGCGCCCGGACAGAATATTTATGGAATTTTCTATATGATTGTCGGCTCTGTGTTTTCCACACTGGGCGCCATTCTGATCGGGGTTCCGATCGGTGTGCTGACGGCAGTATTTATCTCTGAAATTGCACCGGAGGGCGCGGTAAAAGTAATCAAACCGGCAGTAGAGCTTCTTGCAGGCATTCCCTCCGTTTTGTACGGCGCATTCGGACTTGGTATAGTCGTTCCTATGATTAAGGCGATATCTCCGCAGGTACAGGGGCAGTCGCTGCTGGCGGTGATCATTGTACTTACGATCATGATTCTGCCAACGATCGTTTCCCTCTCTGAAAGTGCTCTTCGGGCAGTTCCAAAATCCTACAGAGAGGCCTCCCTGGAGTTGGGTGCTTCAAAAATGCAGACCATTTTCAAAGCAACTCTGCCGGCAGCCAAATCCGGCATTCTGTCAGCAGTTGTGCTGGGTGTGGGTCGTGCGATCGGGGAGACGATGGCGGTTATGATGATTGCGGGAAATCCGACCCAGGGGCTTCCGACCAGTCTCTGGTCCATGGTAAGGCCTCTGACAACAAACATTGCAATGGAGATGAGCTATTCATCAGGAAGGCAGCAGGAAATGCTGTTTGCTACGGGTGTCATACTGTTCTTCTTTATTATGATCGTTAATCTTACATTGCTGAAGCTTACACATAAGGCAGGTGAAAAATAAATGAGCAGAAAAGCAAAAGATACTTTCCAGAAAGCAGCAGTTTATTTTTCTGCCGGATTTACCGTGATGATCCTGGCGGTTATTATCGGGTTTATTGTTATTAAGGGTGCACCGGGAATCAGTCTGCATTTTCTGACAAGTGATTATGATGATAAGACGACATACGTGACGGTGGCTTCCGATATGGACGCCGGTCATGTGACAGAAGGAACGATTGAAAAGCTTGGCATTACGCTTCAGGCTAATGAAAAGGGTGAGTTTGTCATTGTGCAGATGGAGGGGAGTTCCCCGCTTAAGGATAGTCTGAACCCCAAAGGAAAAAAATACCCTGTGAAAAAAGGGGATCTTATCACGAAAGCAGAAAACCCGGATGCTGCCACATTAAAACTGAAGATTGTACGTCCGGGTGGCGGTATCGTACCTATGGTAGTGACAACCATTTACATGATCCTGCTTTCTCTGTTAATTGCAGCACCGGTCAGCATTATGGCAGCGATCTATCTGATTGAATATGCCAGACCGGGTAAACGGATGTCCGTGATCCATTTTGCCATTGAGAATCTGGCAGGTATCCCGTCCATTATTTATGGTCTGTTTGGATCACTGTTTTTCGTAAAGGTCTGTCAGTTCCAGTACTCGATTCTGTCCGGTGCAATGACGCTGAGCATGATCCTGCTTCCTACGCTGATCACAACGACAGAGGAGGCACTGAAAGCAATCCCGAAGACCTACCGGGAATCTTCCCTTGGACTGGGGGCAACAAAGCTTCAGACAATCTCCAGAGTGGTGCTTCCAAATGCACTCCCGGGAATTCTGGTGGCTGTTCTTCTGAGTATCGGACGAATCGTCGGAGAGTCTGCTGCACTTTTGCTGACATCCGGAACGGTGGCTCAGATTCCAAAGGCACTTTTTGGAAATTCTGCAAGCGGTGCCACCTTAACGATCAAAGCCTACACGCTGATGAAAGAGGAGAACGACCTTACGACTGCATGTGCGATCGGGATTGTACTTCTGGTCATCATCATCGTACTGAATTTTGCATCTAAGATGGTTACGAAAAAACTTTTAAGCAAAAAAGGAGCATAGCCTTTATGGAAGAGAGAACAATGCCGAAATTTACAGTGAAGGACTTAAGCCTTTACTACGGGGACTTCAAAGCCCTGAATAAAATCAATATGGAGATTCCGAAAAATGAGATCGTAGCCTTCATCGGACCGTCCGGATGCGGAAAATCCACTTTTCTGAAGACGATCAACCGTATGAACGACCTGGTGGACGGCGTAAAAGTGGAAGGCAATATTTATCTGGATAATATCGACATCTACAGCGATATCGATGTCATCAAGCTGCGTCAGAGAGTCGGAATGGTATTTCAGCAGCCGAATCCATTTCCTATGAGTATTTACGATAACGTGGCATACGGACCACGCATTCACGGAATAAAAAAGAAGTCCAGGCTCGACGAAATCGTAGAGCGAAGTCTTCGCCAGGCGGCGATCTGGGATGAGGTCAAAGACCGGCTGAAGAAAAATGCACTTGGCATGTCCGGAGGACAGCAGCAGAGGCTCTGTATTGCAAGAGCACTGGCAGTAGAGCCGGAGGTCATCCTGATGGACGAGCCGACGAGTGCCCTTGATCCGATCTCTACATTGAAAATCGAAGACCTGGCAGTGGAACTGAAGGAAAAGTATACCATTGTTATTGTTACACACAATATGCAGCAGGCAAGCCGCATATCCGACAAGACCGCATTTTTCCTGACAGGAGATGTGATTGAGTACGGAGATACACAGCAGATCTTTAATAATCCGCGCGAGAAGAAAACAGAAGAATATATTACCGGCAGGTTCGGCTGATGGAGGAAAGTATATGACAACAAGAAAAGTATATATTGCCCAGCTTGAAGAGCTGGCCCAGCATGTAAGCACCATGGGGACGCAGCTTGAGCATATGATCGATCAGGTGATCGAAGCACTGAAGAATATGGATATTGAAGAAGCACAGGACCTGATTGAAAAGGATGATATCATTGATCAGATGGAGCGTGATATTGAGCGTGCCTGCATCAACATTGTGGCAAAGCAGCAGCCTGTTGCCACTGACCTGCGCCGTGTCACATCCGTGATGCGGATGATATCGGATCTGGAGCGGATCGCAGATCACTGTGCAGATATCGCTGAGCACATCAAAGATCTGACACAGCGAAAACCTGTTCCTATGCCCGTCGGACTTCTTGAGATGCTGCGTCACATGAGGAGCATGGTCTCCAGAACGATCAACAGCTTTATCGAAGAGAATATCGAGGCTGTCAGCCAGATTGTAAAAGATGACGATACCGTGGACTGGTATTTCAATGATATTAAGGAAAATCTCTGCGTTCTGATGAAAGAGAACCCGGATGATATCCGGGCATATGTAGACTATCTGCTGATCATCAAATATGTAGAGCGGATGGCGGATCATGCAACGAATATCGCAGAGTGGGTGGCGTTTATCGTTACCGGAGATTTACAGGAATATATGAACAGTTAACAGGTTTGAAGGAAAGCTCGTTTTCATTTTATAATATTATCCTCTTCCCCGGCTTTATATAAAGCCGGGGATTTATTATTACTGTTCAGAGTCATGCAGATTTATAAATATTTGCCTTGGGGAAAAAGGAAAGCCTCGCAGAGGCGATTTTGCGAAATGAATTGATAATTGACAAGAATATACAAAACAACTATAATAAATTAGAATATTTGAAAGCGGGAGTAAGATATTTTTTATGAGAGTGATTGCAGGAACAGCCAAACGTCTTCCATTAAAGACCGTTCCGGGAGACCAGACGAGACCTACTACAGACCGCATCAAGGAGACACTGTTCAATATGATCCAGCACGAGCTGTATGATATCCGTTTTCTGGATCTGTTTGCCGGAAGCGGTGGAATCGGTATCGAGGCCCTGAGCCGGGGAGCAAGAGAGGCTGTATTTATAGAAAAAGACAGAAGAGCTTCCGAGTGTATCGCACAGAACCTGGCATTTACACATCTGGCAGACAGGGGCAGCATCATGCGCATGGATGTGATGACTGCATTGAACAGGCTGAATGGTGGAGACTCTTTTGACATTGTATTCATGGACCCGCCCTACCATGACGGATGGGAGAAACAGGTGCTTTCCTTCCTGGCAGATTCTTCTCTGCTTACAGAGGAGTCCCTGGTGATCGTAGAGGCGGCAAAGGAAACAGAGTTTGATTATCTGGATGAGATTGGTCTTACCCTTCAGAAGAGAAAAGAATACAAAACGAATGTTCATCTGTTTTTACAGCTGGCAGAGGGAGTGGAAACTTAACATGAGAAGAGCAGTATATCCCGGCAGCTTTGATCCGGTGACCTATGGACATCTCGATGTGATGAGGCGTTCGGCGGCACTTGTAGACGAGCTGATCGTTGGAGTTTTGAATAATAATACGAAAACACCGTTGTTTTCTGTGGAAGAACGTGTTAATATACTATTGGAAGTTACGAAAGATATCAGTAATGTGCGGATAGAATCGTTTTCTGGTTTATCTGTAGATTTTGTAAGGAAATGTGAGGCAGGTTTCATTGTCAGAGGTCTTCGTGCCATTACAGATTTTGATTATGAACTTCAGATGGCACAGACAAACCGTATAGTGAATCCTGATATTGATACGATTTTTCTGACAACCAGTCTGGAATATGCTTATCTGAGTTCCAGCACAGTGAAAGAAGTAGCATCCTACGGCGGTGATATTTCGAAATTTGTCCCGCCGATTGTTGTAGAACAAATATATAAGAAGTATAGTAGTTAGACGTTTGATATCAGAAGCTGTTCAGGACAGCATACCACAGACATATCCGATCTTCTTTTTAAGACCGTCCTGATCAGTCAGAAAATATAAGTAAGGAGAGAATGTTAATGAGCAGCAGAATTGAACAGATTATTGAAGACATCGAAGAATATGTAGACAGTTGTAAATTTCAACCTCTTTCATCCACGAAGATCGTGGTCAATAAGGAGGAACTGGAGGAGCTGTTAAGAGAGCTCCGCATGAAGACGCCTGATGAGATCAAGCGCTATCAGAAGATCATCAGTAATAAAGATGCGATTCTTGCGGATGCGCAGGCAAAAGCAGATGCACTGATCGCTGATGCACAGGCACAGCAGAAGCAGCTTGTTGAGGAGAGCGAAGTAATGCAGCAGGCCTATGCACAGTCGAATGAGCTTCTGGAGAAAACAAATGCTCAGGCACAGGAGATTCTGGATAATGCGACCAATGATGCAAACAGTATTCGTATGGGTGCCCTGCAGTACACGGATGAGATGCTGGAAAATCTGGAGAAGATCATGAGCCATACGATCGAGACTGCCGGCTCCAGATACAATAACTTCATCAATTCTCTGCAGTCCTGTTACGATATTGTAAATAAGAACCGCAGTGAGCTGTCACCGCAGGCACCGGCGGGAAGCTACAGTACGCCTGCTGCAGCTGATTATGAGGAAGATTAAATGTTACTGGTCACAGAGTGAACAGTAACGATTAAACCAGAAAGCAAAGTGTCAGGAGAAAAGCGATAAAGCTGATCATTAGTTTTGAGCGCACATATTTCCCGAGGGAGAGATGTGCGTTTTTTATTACGCTGTCTGTCTGCGCAATCGCAGACATACCTCCAAAAGAGATCAGGATCATCAGCAGAAGGAAGCTTACCGGAAAAGGAAAGGCACTTATGACTGCAGGTATTCCGTTGGTGATTTCTGCTGCTGCCGTCATCAGTGCCTTTGCTTTTTCACTCACAGGAAGAATCCGGATGATTCCTGAGAGGATCGCAAAGAGCATGATGTAACCGCCAAGCTTTACAATGGTGATCACTGCATCCAGTATACAGCTGTCGATCATGGCAAAACAGAGCGTTTCCTTCGGAGTGTTTTTTTTCAGGACAGATTGCCCGTCTGTTCTCTGGCATGAGAGCCGGTAGGAGTGATTTGTCAGTATTCCGGCGATCAGCGGTGATCCATAGAGGATCAGCAGTGCGGGAATCAGAAGCGCAGGGCGGCGCAGCTGATCTGTGACCAGAAAGGTGATGATAAAGGAGGGACTGATGTTGTTGCAGAATCCAAGCAGATACTGGGCTTCAGCAGAGGACATCTGTCCACTGGATGCTAAATCACTGACTGTTTTTGCTCCCATGGGATAGCCGCATAGAAATCCCATAAGCAGAGCATAGGTTCCACCGGGGCTTAAGAATAGAAGGCGATGAAAAAGCGGTGCAAGTGCAGCCACGAAGGGGCGGATCAGACCTGCACGGATCAGGATGCCCGAGAGTATGAGAAAGGGCAGGAGCACAGGCAGCAGAGTGTCAAACCAGAGATGCAGGCCATTTCTTGATGCGGCAAGTGCCTGCGTGGGACACAGCAGAAGAAAGAGAAGAACAGTGGTAATTGAGATTCCAAAGCATATTTTTTTCATGACAGGCACCCCCTTTGTATCAGTATATGGTAACTACTCAGAGTCATGCAGATTTCCTCGCAGAGGCGATTTTGCGAATGGACTCTGAATAGTTACAATATATGTGGAAATCAAAGCATAAGAACGAAATCTGTCTGTGTTTTCAGGCGTTTTTGTGGTACTATTTTTAACAGTGCCGTCATACAATGACTGGTAAAGCTACAAGTGTACGCCGGGCTGTGAAGTGTAGAGCAGACTGGAACGCATAAGAAGGGGGATGTCTTATGAACCCTTTGAATCCGAGAAAATACCTGTATATGCTGGCCCTGATTTTTCTGTTGGCAGCGGCCGGCATACAATTGAAAACGATCTGTATGACCTGTGGTCGTGTGATGAATCTGAAGAAACAGGCAGGTACTTCAGAATGGTTTCGAAGACAGCAGCTCTCAGAAGAAAGTCTGAAAAAACTGAAAGAAGTCAGTCAACAGACAGGGCTGTCCGTGGGAGAACTCCTGGCCGCGTGGATGCCGGCGGGACATTTTCGGCTTCTGGATGGAGAAGATCTCACTTCAAACAGTTATTTCAAATGGGATGCCTGCTTTTTAAGGTACCGTCTGGAAGAATACAGAGAACTGAAAGGACTGTATCAGGCTATATGGGATGATCTTAAGTATTTTCCGGTTAGTACGAAGGTGACCTATGAGGATTCCTGGATGTTTGAACGAAATTATGGAGGGAAGAGAGGACATGAGGGTACAGATCTGATGCCGCCTGAAAACAAAAGCGGCAGTTATCCCGTATTCAGTATGACAGACGGTGTGATCGAGAAAATCGGCTGGCTGGAAAAAGGAGGATACCGGATGGGAATCCGCAGCCCTCACGGAGGATACTTTTATTATGCTCACTTATCCGGCTATGCAGAGGACTTTCAGGAGGGAGAAGCGATACAGGCCGGAGATATGATCGGATTTATGGGGGATACCGGCTATGGCACGGAGGGAACCAGAGGCCAGTTTGATGTCCATCTTCATCTCGGGATTTATGTGAGGACGAAAGAGAAGCCGGAAGTGAGCGTGAATCCCTACTGGATTCTCAAAAGCCTGGAGGGTCAAAAGTTGAAATACAGGTATCAGATGTGATATACTAACATGCATATCAAGCAAGGAGATTTAAGTATACATGGAAATACAATTATGGAGGGAAATCCTGGATCCTTATGAGCTTGCAGTAAAAGAACTGGTCGTCAAGTTTAACCACCTGATCTATGAGCACAGATCACGGGGAATGTATTCTCCAATCGAGCAGGTAAAGGGAAGAGTAAAGACGATCTCCAGTATTCTTGATAAGGCTCAGAAAAAGAAGATTCCTATCGAAAAGATTGAAGAGAGACTTGATGATATTGCCGGGATCCGTATTATCTGCCAGTTTGTGGAGGATATTGAGAAGGTCGTGGAGATTATCCATAACCGCACGGATATGACAGTAAAGAGTGAAAAGGATTATATCAGGAATACAAAGCAGAGCGGATACAGGAGTTATCATGTTATTATTTATTATGAAGTACAGACTCTAAAGGGCAGCAGGCGCATCCAGGCGGAGATTCAGATCCGTACCCTGGCGATGAACTTCTGGTCTACGATTGAGCACTCTTTGCAGTATAAGTATAAGGGAAGCATACCGGAGCATATCCGCATGAAGCTGATGAATGCCTCGGATGCGATTCAGATGCTGGATCATGAGATGTCTTCTGTGCGCAGCGAAATCATGGATGCACAGAATTCATTCCAGATACAGGCAAATCTGGTAAGTGATATTTTAAATAATATTCAAAACCTGTATCATGTGGCAAACAAACGGGAGATCATCCGTATTCAGGATGAATTCTACCGTATTTATGAAACCAATGATATTGAGCAGCTGAGATGCTTCCACAGGCAGCTGGATATTATCTCGGAAGGATATCGTGCCCAGTCGAATGAGGTACATGATGAGGAGAACCAATGAAATTACCGGAGTCATTTACATCTGTGATGAAACAGATGCTGGGAAATGAATATGAGGACTATCTGGCATGCTATGATGAGCCAAAGGTTCAGGGGCTGAGAGTAAATACCTCGAAAATATCAGTGGAGGATTTTTTAAGGCTGACGCCTTTTCATCTGACACCCGTTCCCTGGACGGAGAACGGCTTCTATTATGACAGTGAGGAGCCTGTAACAAAGCATCCTCACTATTATGCCGGCCTATATTATATACAGGAGCCAAGTGCGATGATACCTGCTTCCAGGCTTCCCGTTGAACCGGGGGACAGAGTTCTGGATCTCTGTGCGGCACCGGGAGGGAAGGCAACGGAGCTGGGATCAGGGCTTTCCGGAAGTGGTATCCTTGTGGCAAATGACATCAGCAATTCCAGAGCCAAAGGTCTTCTTAAGAATCTGGAACTTTTCGGGATCGCCAATATGCTGGTGACCAGTGAGCCGCCGGAAAAGCTTATGAAGTACTTCGAAGGATATTTTGATAAGATCCTGATCGATGCCCCGTGCTCCGGGGAGGGAATGTTCCGTCGTGACCCTTCCATGATAAAGAGCTGGGAGGAGCATGGACCGCAGTACTATGCGCAGCTACAGAGAGAAATCGTAAAAGCAGCCGTGCCGATGCTGAGGCCTGGAGGAATGCTGTTGTATTCCACCTGTACCTTTTCAGAGATGGAAAATGAAGGAACGGTTCAGGAGATCCTGGAACTTTATCCGGAAATGTCGCTGATTCCCGTGAAAGAATATGAGGGATTTTCAAAGGGAAGTCTGCCGCACTGTGTCCGTGTATTTCCGCACAGGGTACAGGGCGAGGGGCATTTTGCGGCTCTCCTGCAAAAGGACGGAGGATCCGGAGAGAAAAGAGAGGGAAAAGATACAGGCGTATCGAGGATGCAGCTTCCGGAACCGCTAAAGGAGTTTCTTAAGGACATTCCGTCTCTTGGCAGGCGGGAGAAGTCCATTGAGATCCGCGAGAACCGCGCCTATCTGATGCCGGAAGGTCTTCCCGGTATCAGGGGACTTCGGTTCCTTCGGACGGGTCTTTTTCTTGGAGAGTGTAAGAAAAACCGTTTTGAACCGTCACAGGCACTGGCGATGCATCTGCGTATGGAGGATTATCCGCAGACCATCTCTTTTTCATCGGAAGATCCCCGTGTCATCCGTTATCTGAAGGGGGAATCGGTGGAGCTTACCGGGGAGGAAGCCGATGGTAAAAAGGGATGGGTGCTGGCAGGTACGGACGGATTCCCGCTGGGCTGGGCAAAGCTCTCCGGCGGGATGCTGAAGAATAAATATTATCCGGGATGGAGAATGCGGTGATGAGTAGTATGAGACTGGATAAGCTGCTGGCAAATACAGGCGTCGGGACACGCAGCGAAGTGAAGAATATGATCCGGGGCGGCCGGGTGTCTGTAAATGGAGAAACGGTCAGAAAGCCGGAGCAGAAGGTGGATGACCAGACGGACAGGATCCTGGCAGACGGGCGGGAAATCTGCTATACCAGATATGAATATTATATGTACCATAAGCCCTCAGGCTGTGTTTCGGCCACCAGGGATCCCCGTGACAGGACCGTGATGGACGATCTGGCTCTGCCGCGGAAGGAAGATTTTTTTCCGGTAGGACGGCTGGATAAGGATACAGAAGGATTGCTTCTGATCACGAATGACGGTGACCTGGCACACCGTCTTCTATCCCCGGCAAAGCATGTGGACAAGACTTATTTTGTAAGGGTAAGGGGAAGGCTGCTTGCTGAGCATGTGAAGCTTTTTGAGGAGGGCATGGATATCGGGGATGAGAAGCCCACACTTCCGGCTGTCCTGAAGATACAGAAAAGCGGGGAAGAATCGGAGGCAGAGGTCACAATACAGGAGGGAAGATTTCATCAGGTCAAGCGGATGTTCGCAGCGGCCGGCTGTGAGGTGACCTATCTGAAACGCCTGTCTATGGGAGGCGTTGTGCTGGATGAGAATCTGGAAAAAGGAAATTACCGTCCGCTGACAGAAAGGGAACTGGAACGATTAAGAACCGGAAAGAATTGAGGAATGATATGTTAGATACGATACAGGCGGTCATTTTTGACCTGGATGGAACCCTGGTGGATTCCATGTGGATGTGGAAGGAGATCGATATCATCTATCTGAAGAGATACGGAATCGAACTTCCTGAGAATCTTCAGAAGGAAATTGAGGGAATGAGTTTTACGGAAACGGCTGTTTATTTTAAGGAGAAGTTCGGAATTCCCGGAACGCTCGATGAGATCAAGCAGGAGTGGTATGCAATGGCATATGAGAAATATGCCCATGAGGTTCCGTTAAAGCCGGGGGCACTGGATTTTCTGAAGCTTTTGAGAGAGAAGGGGATCCGGACAGGGATCGCCACCAGCAATGGGAGCCGTCTGGTAGACGCGGTGATCGACGCTCATGATCTTCGCGGGTATATTGATGTGGTGCGCACGGCCTGTGATGTGGAAAGGGGAAAGCCGGCACCGGATATTTATCTGAAGGTGGCGGATGAACTGGATGCGGAGTATGAGAGCTGCCTGGTATTTGAGGATGTTCCGATGGGCGTTCTCGCAGGAAAAAATGCCGGCATGACGGTATGTGCCGTGGAAGATGAATTCTCAAGGGATCAGATCGAGGAGAAGCGCCGGTTTGCAGATTACTATATCTCAAGCTTCCGGGATCTTTTTACGGGAACGTATGAGATCCTGAATGCCAGAGAAGATATCTTTCAGGGCGGAAAGGAGAAGAGATGACAATGGATTTCTTGCCCCTTTCGCGGGAGGATATGGAGAAACGGGGGATTCGCCAGTTTGATTTTGTTTATGTGATCGGAGATGCCTATGTGGATCATCCCTCCTTCGGACATGCCATCATCAGCAGGATCCTGGAGGCGAACGGCTATACGGTGGGAATCATTTCACAGCCGGACTGGAAGGATCCGGAGAGCATCTCCATTTACGGAGAACCAAGGCTTGCATTTCTGGTATCTGCCGGAAATATGGATTCCATGGTAAATCATTATACCGTTTCAAAAAAGAGGCGTCATACAGATGCCTATACACCTGGCGGCGTGATGGGAAAACGCCCGGATCATGCGACGGTCGTTTACTGCAACCTGATCCGGAGGAAATACCGGAATACACCGCTGATCATCGGTGGGATTGAGGCGAGCCTGCGGCGTCTTGCCCATTATGACTACTGGACAGATTCTCTGAAGCGGTCCATTCTCCTGGATTCCGGTGCGGATCTGATTTCTTATGGCATGGGTGAGCGTTCCATCCTCCAGATTGCAGATGCGCTAAACAGCGGGATCGCAGTGAAGGATATCACGTTTGTGGAAGGAACCGTCTTTAAGACAAGGGATGCGTCACTGCTGTATGACCATATTGAGCTGCCATCCTATGGAGAACTGAAAAAGGATCGTCTGAATTATGCCAGAAGCTTTTATATACAGTACTGCAATACGGATCCGTTTTCGGGAAAACGTCTGGCAGAGCCTTATGACGGACAGCTCTATGTGGTACAGAATCCACCGGCAAAACCGCTTAGTCAGGAGGAGATGGACAGGGTATATTCGCTGCCTTATATGCGGACCTTCCATCCGTCCTATCAGGCACAGGGAGGCGTTCCTGCCATCGAGGAAGTAAAGTTCTCACTGGTGAGTAACCGGGGATGCTTTGGCGGCTGCAGCTTTTGTGCACTGACCTTCCATCAGGGAAGGATCATCCAGACCAGGAGTCATGCATCGATCCTGCGGGAGGCAGAGCTTATGACCTGGGATGCGGATTTTAAGGGATATATTCATGATGTCGGCGGTCCGACAGCGAATTTCCGGCATCCGGCATGCGATAAACAGCTGACGAAGGGGGCCTGCCCGGACAGACAGTGCCTGTTTCCAAAGCCGTGCCGGAATCTGAAAACGGATCACAGTGATTATCTGGAGCTGCTTCGAAAGATTCGGGAGCTTCCGAAGGTGAAAAAGGTCTTCATACGTTCCGGGATAAGGTTTGACTATCTGATCCACGATAAGGATGAGACCTTTTTCAGAGAACTGGTGCAGTATCATGTAAGCGGACAGCTGAAGGTGGCACCGGAGCATGTGGCAGATCCGGTCCTTATGCGAATGGGCAAACCGGAAAATGCCGTGTACCGGAAATTCATGGACAGATACAGGGAACTGAACCGGGAATGTGGAAAGAACCAGTTCCTCGTCCCCTATCTGATGTCCTCCCATCCCGGCTCCACCATGAAAGAGGCGGTGCAGCTGGCTGAGTATCTGCGGGATCTGGGGTACATGCCGGAGCAGGTGCAGGATTTTTATCCCACACCGTCTACGATATCGACCTGTATGTATTATACAGGGGTGGATCCGCGGACCATGGAGAAGGTGTATGTTCCGGTAAATCCGCATGAAAAGGCCATGCAGCGGGCGCTGATCCAATACCGGAATCCGAAGAATTATGATCTGGTGGAGGAGGCACTGAAAATCGCACACCGCACAGATTTCATAGGATTTGACAGGAAATGCCTGATACGTCCGCGAAAAGGCAGCGCAGGGCAGCAGCAGAAGCGAAGAGAACAGCCTGTAAAGAAAAAGACGATACGAAATGTACATAAAAAGAAGCGTACATAAAAGGTAACGATTCAGAGTCCCCGGGGCAACTATTTATCAGTTACCATAAAAGAAGCGCCAGGCGGGAAGGAAAAGGGTTTCAGAGCATGAAAATAGCAGTCATAACAGGTGCATCTTCCGGGATGGGCAGGGAATTCGTCAAACAGATTTCACAAAACTACCGCTTTCTGGATGAAATATGGGTCATCGGGAGAAGTGAGGAAAAGCTTCGCAGTCTGCAAAAAGAGGTAAACAGCAGACTTCGTATTCTGCCCATGGATTTAAGAGAAAAGGAATCACAGGAGTATTTACGCACAGCACTGGCAGCAGAGCAGCCGCGGATCAAGCTTCTGGTAAATGCAGCAGGGATGGGGAAGATCGGAGATGTTTCGGAGCTGACCATGAATGCACAAAGGGCAGAGATCCGTTTAAACTGTGAAGCACTGACAGCAGTGACGTATCACTGTCTTCCATATATGCACAGAAGATCGCGGATCATCCAGATGGCGTCTGCATCGGCTTTCGTTCCGCAGCCGGGATTTGCCGTATATGCGGCTACCAAGTCCTATGTGCTGAGCTTATCCAGGGCATTGCGCGCGGAGGTGAAGAAACAGGGGATCACAGTCACAAGTGTATGTCCGGGGCCGGTGGATACGCCGTTTTTTGAGGGAGCCGGAAAGCTTCATCCTATGGCAGATTACAAAAAGAGGGTGATGGCAGAGCCGTCTGACGTGGTTGAGAAGGCAGTCAGGGATGCAGCTGCGGGACGGGCGGTTTCCGTCTATGGAGGAAGCATGAAGGCCTTTCGGATCCTCTGTAAGCTGATTCCGCATGCATTCATGATCGCGGCAGCAGAGTTTCTGAAGAGGAAGGGGGATTCTGAAGTCTCCCCGCGGCAGATATTGATAAAACCGCATGGCTCCGGACGGGAGGCAAATCTGAAAAACAGGGAAGGTGAGAAAACAAATGAAAGCAGAAAAAGGTGATTTTGGCTATATCAAGGCACAGAAGAAGAAAAGGACACTGATCACGCTGGGACTGTTTGCCATACCCCTCGTGATCTTTCTGACGGGACTGCATGAGACCGGAACGCGTCTGAATATGTTTACCTTTGTGGCAATCATGGGCTGCCTGCCTGCCTCCCGTTCAGCAGTAGGGATGATCATGATGCTGCTGCAGAAGCCTGTCGATCCGGAGGTTTACCGGAAGGTGGAGGAGAGAGCAGGGGATCTGGTACGCGCATATGAACTGACGATTTCCGCCTATGAGAAGAATACACCGCTGGACAGTCTGGTAATCTGCGGATATCATGTAGCAGCATACTGCAGCAGACCGGGGACGGATACGGCATTTGCCGAGAAGCATATCAAAGAGATCCTGAAAGGGAACGGTTTCCGGGCGGATGTTAAGATCTTTCAGGATGCAAAGCCCTATCTGGACAGGGTGTCCTACCTGGCCGGAAAGAGGGAGGAACTGGAAAAAGACATTCCGTATACGCCGATTGAAGCATATCCGGATCTTTCCAGAAGTGAGCTTGTGAAACATACGATTCTTGCGATTTCTTTGTAGGTGGGGTTCATGAAAGTAATTACAGTATCGAACAATGAGGCAGGCCAGAGGCTGGATAAGCTTCTGGCCAAATATCTGAACAGGGCGCCGAAGAGTTTTCTATACCGGATGCTCAGAAAAAAGAATATTACTCTGAATGGAAAGAAGGCTGATGGCAGTGAACGTACGTCTGTGGGTGACGAGGTGAAGCTGTTCCTGGCGGATGAAACGATAGAAAAATTCTCTTCTCTGGAGATTTCAAACACCGGCGGGAATCTGAATGTGCTCTATGAGGATGAGCATATCCTCCTGATCAACAAGCCCTGCGGAATGCTTTCGCAGAAAGCCAGGCCATCGGATGTTTCCCTGGTGGAGCATCTGATATCTTATCTGCTGAAAAACGGCAGTATCACAGAGGAGTCGCTGCGCGTGTTCCGGCCTTCTGTCTGCAACCGGCTGGACAGGAATACCAGCGGGATCGTTGTGGCCGGCAAGTCACTGGCGGGTCTTCAGGCAATGGCAGAGGTCTTTAAAGACAGGAGACTGCACAAATACTATCTCTGTATCGTAAAGGGAAGGATCACAGAGGAGCACCTGATCGAAGGATTCCTGAGCAAGGACAGGCAGACGAACCGGGTGTCTGTCACTTTACATCCGGAGGGGAAGGATGCGCTCCCGATACGTACAAGGTATCGCCCGGTATCTGCCTCGAAAACAGCCACGCTTCTGGAAGTAGAGCTGATCACAGGACGTTCGCATCAGATCCGCGCGCATCTGGCCTCCATTGGACACCCGATACTGGGTGACGTGAAATACGGCGGGCCGCAAATGGACGGACTTTCCCATCAGCTGCTTCACTCCTGGCGTCTTTGTCTGCCAGAGCTTTCCGGGCCTCTTTCTTATCTTTCCGGCAGAGAGTTTCAGGCAATGCCGCCGGAAGCATTTGACAGTATTCGAAAGGAGATGAGACTGGATTATGGCGACCTGGAACTCCAGGGGGCTTCGCGGCTCCACTCTTGAGGATCTGATCAACCGGTCGAATGAGCAGTATCTGGAGAAGGGCCTGGCTCTGATCCAGAAGATTCCCACACCGATCACACCTGTCCGGATCGATAAGGAGCACAGACATATTACGCTGGCTTATTTTGATCAGAAGAGTACGGTGGATTATATCGGCGCCGTTCAGGGAATTCCCGTCTGCTTTGATGCGAAAGAATCTGCGGCGGATACCTTTGCCCTGCAGAATATCCATGAGCATCAGGTGTCCTTTATGGAGAAGTTTGAGGAACAGGGAGGGATCTCGTTTATGATCCTTTTCTATACTGCCAGAAATGAACTGTTCTATCTGCCCTATGCAGATATGCGGAAATTCTGGGACCGGGCAAGGCAGGGGGGCAGGAAGAGCTTCCGGTATGAAGAACTGGATCAGACATTTCTTTTGCGTCCGTCCGGAGGAATTCTGGTGCCGTATCTGGAGGCACTACAGAAGGATTTAGACAGGAGGGATTGACATTTTACAGACCTTCGCTTATAATTGTTAAGGCAAATTTATTATGGTAGCGAAATAGCACTGTGAAGTGTTAAAGTAGAGAGGAGAACACAATGGACCAGAAGCTGTTGCATACACCGGAAGGTGTAAGAGATATTTATAATGAGGAATGTGAAAGAAAGCTGACCCTGCAGAATCAGCTTCATGAGATCATGAAGGGGTACGGCTACCGTGATATCGAGACACCAACCTTTGAGTTTTTTGAGGTGTTCAGTAAAGAGGTGGGTACCACTCCATCCAGAGATTTATATAAATTTTTTGATAAAGAAGGAAATACGCTGGTGATGCGGCCGGATATCACACCATCGATCGCGAGGGCGGCAGCAGGATATTTCAGCGAAGAGACGGATCCCATCCGTCTTTGTTATGTAGGAAATACGTTTATCAATAATTCCAGCTATCAGGGGCGCCTGAAAGAAACGACGCAGCTGGGAGCCGAGCTGATCGGTGACAATTCTGTGGATTCCGATGCGGAAATGATCGCCATGGTGGCTGACTGTCTGCTGAAGGCCGGCCTGAAGGAATTTCAGGTGAGCATCGGTCAGGTGGATTTTTTTGAGGCACTGTCAGAGGAGGCCGGGATCGAAGGTGAGCTGGAGGATGAGCTGAAGCGGCTGATCTCCAACAAGAACAACTTCGGCGTGGAGGAGCTTTTAAGTGAGCAGAATATCCGCGGGGATTTAAAGGAACTGTTTGTGAAACTGCCGAAGCTGTATGGCGGTGTGGAGGTACTGCATCAGGCCGGGGAGATGACAGAGAACAAAAAGGCACTGGACGCTCTTAAGAGGCTGGAGGAGATGTATGAGATCCTGTCTGTTTACGGAATCGAGCGATATGTTTCCTTTGATCTCGGGATGCTCAGTAAATACATGTATTATACAGGAGTCATTTTCCGTGCTTATACGTTTGGAACAGGAGATGCGGTCGTTAAGGGAGGACGTTATGACCGTCTGCTGGGGCATTTTGGAAAAGAGGCACCATCCATCGGATTTGCAGTCGAGGTGAATCAGCTGTTAAATGCACTGGAGCGTCAGAAAATTTCTGTTCCCGCAGAGAAGATACCGGTTGTCCTGCGTTACCGTCCCGGGGAGAGAGCAGATGTGATACGCAGGGCGAGGGAAATGAGACAGGAAGGACAGTATGTGGCACTTGTCCCGGAACGGGAGTAGGCAGGGAGGATTCATATGAGATATTTGACATTTGCACTGGGCAAGGGAAGACTGGCAAAGACCACTCTCTCCCTCTTTGAAAAGATTGGGATTACCTGTGAGGAAATGAAGGATAAGGATTCCAGAAAACTGATTTTTGTCAATGAGGAGCTGAAGCTGAAATTTTTCCTTGCAAAAGGACCGGATGTTCCTACCTATGTGGAATATGGGGCAGCGGATATCGGTATCGTGGGTGAGGATACCGTGATGGAGGAGCAGAGGAAGCTTTATGAAGTGCTGGACTTGGGGTTTGGCAGGTGCCGCATGTGTGTATGCGGACCGGCATCCGCGAAAGAGCTGTTAGAGCATCAGCAGCAGATCCGTGTTGCAACAAAATACCCGAAGATCGCGAAGGATTATTTTTATAACAAGAAACACCAGACACCGGAGATCATCAAGCTGAATGGTTCCATCGAGCTGGCACCGATCGTCGGACTGGCCGAGGTGATCGTAGATATTGTGGAGACAGGAACGACGCTTAGGGAAAATGGCCTGGAGGTTCTGGAGGAGGTTTGTCCCCTTTCCGCCCGGGTAGTGGTCAATCCGGTGAGCATGCGGATGGAAAATGAAAGGATCACGAAAATTCTGACTGATTTAAAGGCGGTTTTGTAAAGGAGAGGCTATGCGCACGATTAGATTAACGGAAGAAACGAAACAAAATCTGCTGAGGGATCTTTTAAAGAGAAGTCCCGGCAGCTACGGTGAATATGAAGGAAGAGTGGCAGAAATCGTTGAAGCTGTCCGAAAGGGCGGTGATACGGCAGTCTTCTCATTCACAGAGCGCTTTGACGGCGCGAAGATCACGGCTGAGAATATCCGTGTGTCTGAGGAAGAGTTAAAGGAGGCTTATGCACAGGTGGATCCTGAGCTTATTGAGGTCATCCGGAAGGCGCTGGTAAATATCAGAAGCTATCATGAAAAGCAGAGACACTACAGCTGGTTTGACAGTCAGCCAAACGGCACGATGCTGGGACAAAAAGTGATGCCGCTGTCGCGGGTGGGTGTCTATGTGCCGGGCGGAAAGGCGGTCTATCCGTCTTCCGTACTGATGAACATCGTACCGGCAAAGGTGGCCGGTGTCGATAAGATCGTGATGACGACCCCCTGCGGACGCGACGGAAAGGTGAACCCCACCACGCTGGTGGCCGCAAATGAGGCCGGGGCTGATGAGGTGTACAAGGTGGGAGGTGCACAGGCGATCGCGGCTCTTGCTTTTGGAACAGAGAGTATTCCGAAGGTTGATAAGATCGTGGGTCCGGGAAATATCTACGTGGCACTGGCGAAGAAAGCGGTTTATGGCCATGTGAGCATTGATTCCATCGCAGGCCCCAGTGAGATCCTGGTACTGGCCGACGAGAGTGCGAATCCGCGCTTTGTGGCGGCGGATCTGATGTCCCAGGCAGAGCATGATGAGATGGCCAGCGCGATTTTGATCACCACCAGCGAGGAGCTGGCAAAGGAGGTTTCTGCTGAAATTGAAGGATTTCTGAAGGTACTCTCCAGAAGGGAGATCATCAGCAGATCTCTGGAGAATTACGGATACATCCTGCTGGCGGACAGCATGGAGGATGCCATTGATGCGGCCAACGAGATCGCCTCTGAGCATCTGGAGATCGTCACAAAGGATCCGTTTCACGTAATGACAAAGATCCGAAATGCCGGAGCCATTTTTATCGGCGAATACAGCAGTGAGCCGCTGGGGGATTATTTTGCAGGACCGAACCACGTGCTGCCTACAAATGGAACAGCGAAATTCTTCTCCCCGCTGTCGGTAGATGATTTCATCAAGAAATCCAGTATCGTTTACTATTCCAGGGAAGCGCTGGAACCGGTACATGAGGATATCATTCAGTTTGCCGAAGCCGAGCAGCTGACGGCGCATGCCAATTCGATCCGTGTGCGCTTTGAGAAAGAGGTGTAGTATGGCAGAACGCATAGCAACCGTCGAGAGGATCACAAAGGAGACCAGCATAAAGCTGACGCTGAATCTGGATGGAACGGGAAAGGGAAACATCCATTCGGGCATCCCGTTTTTTGATCATATGCTGGAGGGCTTTGCCAGACATGGCCTGTTTGACCTGGAGGCAGAGATCCAGGGGGATACGCAGATCGATTCCCATCATACGATAGAGGATACAGGCATCGTACTGGGAGAGGCGATCAGAAAAGCTGTCGGGGACAAGGCGGGGATAAGGCGCTACGGCAGCAGTATTCTGCCGATGGATGAGGCACTGATCCTGTGTGCGGTGGATCTGTCAGGAAGGCCGTATCTTTCCTTTGACTGTGAGTATACGGTAGAGAGGATAGGTGCGCTGGACACAGAGATGATTCATGACTTTTTCTACGCTGTCTCCTATTCCGCAGCCATGAATCTGCACCTGAAGAAGATTTCAGGCTTTAACAATCATCATCTTGCCGAGTGTTCATTTAAAGCATTTGCAAAAGCCCTGGATGCCGCCACCATGTATGATGAGCGCATCACAGGTGTACTATCGACGAAAGGGACCTTATAAATCATGAGTACAAAGAAACTGGCACCATATATTTTTATAAAAAACGGAAAAGCTGTAAAAGGATTTTCAAACTATACCTTGTTTGAGGGCGGCGATGTGCTGAAGCTGGCACAGTATTACAGCAATAACGGGGCGGATGAGCTGATCATCTTTGATCTGTCAGATGATGATGCTTCCCACGAGGAATCCCTGCTGCTGATCAAAGAGATGTCCAGAAAGATCGATATCCCCATGGCGGGCGGCGGAAATGTCAGGCGCCTGGAGGATGTGAAGAAGCTGATCTATGCCGGCTGCAGAAAGGCATTCCTGAATTTTTCAAAAAAAGATAACGTGGAGCTCTTAGAGGAGGTATCCAGGCGTTTCGGAAAAGAAAAGCTTGCGGTATGTGCCGATAATCTCTCAGAACTGAGAACAAACAGGGCATTGATCGAAGAATATGCCGGTGAAGTCCTGCTCCTGGCCGATGAGGTACATGTAAGTGAGGCGTGTAAGGCGGTGAATGTACCGGTGATGCCTGTTGTTATGCGGCCGGATGTGGATGGCGTCTTAAATCTTCTGGGAATGGAGAACGTTTCCGGTGTCTGCGCCAGGGCAATAACAGAAATGAATGCGGATCTGATGGAACTGAAACTCAGGGCAAAGGAAAGAGAGATACCGGTAAATACCTTCGAAAGCAGCATGCAGTGGTCGGAGCTCAAGAAAAATGAAAACAATCTGATTCCGGTCATTGTGCAGGATTACAAGACCATGGAAGTATTGATGATGGCTTATATGAACCGGGAAGCGTTCGAAACAACGGTGAAGACAGGAAAAATGACCTACTGGAGCCGCAGCAGAAATGAACTGTGGGTGAAAGGAATGACCTCCGGACATTTCCAGTATGTGCGGCAGCTTTCGATTGACTGTGACAATGACACGATCCTGGCGAAGGTGCTTCAGGTAGGAGCCGCATGCCATACAGGGAACAGAAGCTGTTTTTACCGGGAACTGGTTAAGAAGGATTTTGATGAGACCAATCCGATGAAGGTATTTGAAAATGTTTATGCAGTGATCATGGACAGAAAGGAGCATCCGAAGGAGGGCTCTTATACAAATTACCTGTTCGATAAAGGAATTGACAAGATCTTAAAGAAGGTGGGAGAAGAGGCCACGGAGATCGTTATTGCCGCCAAGAATCCGAACCCGGAGGAAATCAAGTATGAGATCTCCGATTTCCTTTACCATGTGATGGTTCTGATGGCAGAAAAAGGTGTCACCTGGGAGGATATCACAAAAGAACTGGCACAGAGATAAGAAGAAAGGAACCGGTATGATCCGGTTCTTTTTTTTGAACACCGGCATATGGTTAAAGAAACCTTTGGATTTGCGGGAAAGGGCGGATGAGCCGATGCAGGATGATTCAATCGAAGGCAGGAGTGAACTGGCAGAAAAACTGAGAGAAACAGCAAGACAGAACGAACAGGACATCATGGGCTGTGCCAGGAACTGTGGCTGCCGTTTCGGCTATATAGATGAGCAGGAGGCAGTGGAGGATGACAGACCTGTGCTGTCAGGAACCTTTGGACTGCGGATGCTGCTGTCTGCAGCGATCCTGGGAGGATTCTTGTGGATGCACAGAGAAAACAGGCCGGTCTTTGGATACCGTACAGAAAAGGTCGTGGAAGCTCTCGGGCGCAGTACGGACTTGCAGGATATCAGGAAGTCTGTTAGAATAGGGCAGCAGGAGAGACAGGCAAAAGAACACGAAAGGGGAGAACCATGATAAGCAAGATGGTACAAAAACGGCAGAGAGCGGTTCTGATCACTCTCTGTCTTCTGATGCTGGCTGCTGTCTGCCCTGTGCTTCAGGGGCAGGCGGCACCGGTACATGACGGCTGGGTCACAGAGGGAAATGCCCGGTATTATTACAGAGAAGGGCAGAAATGTCTCGGCCTTCAGAAAATCGGAAAGGATAAGTATTATTTTCATCTGAAAACAGGAAGAATGCTGAGAAGCAAATGGAAAAGGATCAGTAATAACGACTACTTTTTCAAATCAGACGGGCGGATGGCGAAAAAGCAGTGGATCAGCAACAAATACTATGTGAATTCCAAAGGTATCCGGGTCAGAAACTGCTGGGTGGGGGATCGGTTCGTCGGGGAAGACGGCAGATGGATCAAAAACTTCAAAGGCGGCTGGCAGAAGATCGGAGGAAACTGGTACTATTACACGGCAAAAGGCATAAAAAAGACAGGCTGGATCACTTATAAGGGGAAACGTTACTATCTGGATGCCAATGGCGTGCGTCTTACCAGGATGCAGACTATCAATGAAAAGAGCTATTATTTTACCGCAAAAGGGGTTATGAGGAGCAGCAGGTGGATCAAAAGCGGCGGATGGTATTATTATGCCGATTCTAAAGGTGTCCTGAATACAAAGGAGCGCATGAACGCAAAAACCATGAGTGCGGCGACGGTCATGGAGTATAACAGCGCTACTTTGAAGGTGCGTATTCAGAAATCCTCTGATCTTGGCACCTGTTACTGGACGGCTCATGTGAGGGTGAATAGCGTCAGTCAGATGAAGGCGGCGCTTTCCTACGGGACTTACGGGGGTACGAGACAGACAACCTCCGGTGCGGCTGCAGATCATCATGCGGTCATCGGGATCAACGGGAGTGCATTCTCCTATGAGACAGGAAAGCCCGGCTTTGATGCGGTCATGCTAAAGGACGGAAAGATCTACAATAAGGCGCTTGGAACCAGTTATTCTCTGATGGCGATCGCACAGGATGGTACGATGTTCAGTCCGCCCCAGGGACTTTCAGCAGCTCAGTTGAAAAAGGGCGGTGTGCGTGATACCTTTAACTTCGGTCCGATCCTCTTAAAGAACGGGCAGCCTGCTTCCCTGAAGGAACAGGGATACCCCCAGGTCTATTCCAGTCCGGATATGACGGGAAGATACCCCAGAAGTGCGGTGGGTATGGTGCGGCCCGGAGAATATGTCCTGCTGACGGCCAATGCTCCAGGACTTACACTGTCCCAGATGAGGTCGGTCTTTGGCCGCTACGGATGCAGCTATGCATACAATCTGGACGGAGGAGGCTCGGCAACCATGGTCTACAACGGTTATGTGCTGAACAGTCCGACAGATGGAACAGAACGGCCGTGCGGAGACTTTTTGCTTTTTACAGAGTAGAAGACAGGACACCCCAAGGCAAATATTTATAAATCTGCATGACTCTGAACAGTTACACTTTTGTTGTAAACGGTTATTTTACAGTTGTAAAAAAAATGCAAAAAAACGTCGAATATGTTATAATTATATAACATATGAAACTGGGATCAAAGACCTTTGCGCCCGGTATCATAATATGTCATACCATTTCCGGCTGAATCCGGAAACGATATGATACAGAAAAAACAAAGGAGGGAAAATATGTTAAAAAAATGGATCTCGCTGCTTAGTATAGCAGCACTGCTCGGAACAGAACTGGCTCCCATGGTCAGCTATGCAGCACCGGCGCCGGCGGTTGATGAGCAGGAACTGAAAGAGACCCTGGCGGCCTCCATTGAGGAGTATCCGGACGGACTGTTTGGATTTTATGAAACTCAGCTGGAAGGCACAGAGGGTGAAAAACGGGAAATTCTGGTCGTCCGGCAGGGAGGGACAGAGAATGCCGCAAGTGTGGTATTCAAGGCAATCGATGTATCTGCTTCCTATGGACAGGACTACCTGCTGACGGTGAAGGAATCAGCTTTCACCGAAAGGACACTGGAGGCGGAGCCGGACGCTAAGACTCTGGTGGAGCAGTATTCAGATTCTCTGACCACAGAGGATGATGGATCACTGGATGTGGAGACAGAGGAAACAGGCATAGACCTGGATATGAATGAAGAGGATGTTATGAAAGCCCTGTCCTCCAAAAAGAACGGGCTGGCTGCGGCGAAAGCAGCCCAGACGGGTGTGACCCCGGTACAGTCAGGCTGGCGTACGCTGGAGGCTGACGGGGAAAAGGCAGCTCAGGCGGATGAGATCCTGGAGTCAGGAGAGGCAGAGGTCATGGCGATGGCTAAGGATCTTGATGGCGTATCCTGTACCCTGGAATTTGCTCCGGGCGAGTACAAAAAGGTGATTTCTGTAGATATCATCGATGACGTACTGTCTGAATCTCAGGAACAGGTAATGTTTGCACTTTATGATGCAGAAGGATCCGGCCTTGGATCTCATTACAATGCATACCTGAACATTGTGGACAACGATGAGATGGAAGCGGTTGGCTTTGCCATGAGAGATTCCGAGATCATGGTAAGCCGCGCAGATGGTGAGGCAGTCCTGACAGTAGAGCGCAGGACGGGACTTGACCAGATGTCCGTGGTTACAGTAGGAACGAGCCAGGGAGACGCGCTTCCGGGAACCGACTATGAAGCATTTACGCAGGAACTGGTATTTGCACCGGGTATGACAGAGAAGGAAGTCCGGGTGAAGCTTCTGAATGGCCAGAAGGAAGAAAAGGTATCCTTCTATGTGGGTCTTACCGCAGAGGGTGCCACCGTTGACGAATCAGCCAATTCCACCCTTGTGACGATCGTGCCGGATGATTCCGCAGTGCAGGAAGTACAGGAGGGAATGGAAGGACTTGCAAAGACCGATACGTATTGGCCTAAAAAAGAATTCAGTGTCAGCAAAACTCAAAACGGGACAACAGCCCGTGAGGTGGCGAAAGGTATCGATCTGTCCACGGCAAGTGAGGTGAGGATCACCTGGAAATCAGATAAAGGTGAGTACGAATACGGAGGTAAATGTGACAAAAAAACAGCACGCAACCGTAAGATCATGTTCTATATCGGAACAAATGGCAGCTGGAACCAAAATACAAAAGTATATGAGCAGAGCAAAGACGGGCATTATGGGTCAACCACTGCATATATCACTCTTCCGAATGGTGCCATGACAGAAAATGCCAGAATCTTTGGTGTCGTATCTACTTACGGTGAAAACAGAAATGCGAATCTGTATGTGGAAAAGATCGAGGTCATCTATCCGGGATATACGTTTACGATCAACAATGACTTCGGACATAATCAACAGGGTAAGCTTATTAATACAACGAATACATATGTTGAGCAGATCTATTCCTCCACTGGAAAAGGCGGTGTCAAGGATGGAAATGTGCTTCAGCTCGGTCAGGCAAAGGTTAATGGTTCGGGCAGTGCAACAGTATATAAGAAGTCAGACAGTTTCAATCTGACACAGTATCTGAATAAGGATATGAAGACTTCTTCTGGTATAGCTGTAGATAGTTCCCGTGTATCCTTCGAAGGGTGGCAGATACGCCTGAAAGGAAAGCAGCAGTGGGGCGATACCATAGACAGTATTACTTTCGATAAGTCCTTTATTGACACCTGCAAAAAGAAAAATTACCTTCAGGCAAATAATGTCATCAATATCCGTCCGGTATATCAGGTAAAGGACGGAAGCGTTACCTTTAAGAACGCGGAGACAAATAAGGGAACCTATAAGGGATATAACAACAATTCTGTTCTGAAAGTAAAAACTCTGGATACGGTGAATGTCGTCGGAGTTCCCAAAACAGGATTTGCAGTCACCGGCTTTTCTCTTACTGAGAAGATAGAGACAACAGAAAACACAGGCACATGGTGTAATCCCCAATATGTCACCGAGACCAGCGAGAGGGCGGTCGATCCGATAAAATCCGATCGGGCGGATACGATAAAGATCACACCTCTTGGAAACTATACAGTTTCGATGCTGTATACAGAGCCGACGATTACCGTAAAGGCGGATCCGAAAGGAAACAATACGGGAAAAGGCTCCGTTATGTATGCAGATGCAAGTACAGGAAACGCAGCTTCCGGAAACAATAAAAAAGAGATGGTAATCAAACCGGTATCACTGGAGCAGATCTATCGTCTGATCGGTATTCCGGATGCAGGTTATATGACATACTGGCGTGACGGAACTCTGGATACGGATAAAAATGGTGCGATCAGCGAGAAAGAGATCGCTGCCTATCCGGAATACAAGAGCTTTACTCCGATCAGCGGTGATGTGCTTGCCTACACAACGAAACTTCCGTTTACCAGGATTTATTATGATTTCTATCCGGCAAGCAAAGTGAAGAATCCGCAGGATATTGAAGGAAAGCTCATTCTGAAGGAAAAGGAGATCTATACCGGAAAAGAGTCCAAAAGGGGAATCAACGGCGCAACGATCACAGTATCCAATCAGTCAGAGCTGACCAAAAACAATCCAAGCAGCAGCAGACAGAAGGGTGGAGACGGATATTTCAGTGTCTATGATGATACCTTCAGTGTGTATGGCTATTATCTTGCAAATATCAGTTACACGGCTCCGAACGGAGGAAGCATCAATACTTCCGAGGTCTGCACACCCGGTATGTTTAAAACGATCGAGATCGATGCGAATGAAAAAATCTGGGTGGAGAATGCGGAGGCATATCTGGCAGATGGCGGAAAAGAGAAACTGATTACGAGTCTGACAGATATTAATAATGGAAAGCATACCTATCGCCTGAAGATCCAGACCGGAAGCATTCCATCTGTTATTCCGAAAAAGGCAACACTTCGTTTCTATGACAGAGATGGAAAGCTTTCAAGCAGTACCGTTACAAAAACCATACAGCCAAAGGATAATGGATGGTTCACCCTGGAGTTCAAGCCTTTCGAACTTGGACTGACACCGGGTACCAGATTGACGGTTCAGTTTGAAGACAGCAATGGATTTACGTATCTGGAGCGTGAGACAGGAATCACTCTTACGGAAGCGATCGGTACACTGGATCTGCTGAACAGCTTTGCGTTTGGCGGTGCAAATACAGCGATCAAGCTGGTCGGAACCATTGATTCTGCCTTTAACCTGGGATGGAATGGAGATTTCGATGAAAGTGATGCAGTAAGTACAGTAACAGATGAAAACGGAAACACAGTTAAGACGATTAGTCTTGGATTCTCCAAGGATGGTATCAGTAAATCGAAAGAAACAGCCAGTCTGCAGTCGGTGGCGCAGGAAAAAGCCGATCTGGATGAGCAGCTGCTGAATCTGAAGAATAAGGCAGAAAAAGAAACAGATCCTGCAAAGAGACAGCAAATCAATCAGGAGATCGCAAAGACAAGTGAATCAAAGGCTGCGGCTGATAAAAAGTATAATGAGCAGCTTGATAAGATCGAAGCAGGTGATTCAAAAACAAAGACGAATATCGGTGCCGGTGTCAATCTGGATGTGGGATTCAAGTTCTCTATGTCCTTTGCACTGGATAAAACAACAAGTCAGTGGTACTTTAAGAATATGATGGTGCTCGCAGAAATCAAAGGCGGCGCTGAAGTCAATGTTGAGTTTGTCACACCGATTGGAATCACGATCTATCTGGGCTTTGGCGCAGGCGGATCAGCAAGTGCTCTGTTTGTAGTGGAGGAGCGCAAAGATCAGTCAAATCCACAGAGATACTATCTCAATACCCTGGCGGAGGATAAGAATGGAGAAAAGAAGATCAATATCTTCGATTGTGATCTGAAATCCGATGACCGTGCCTTTGACGGATCCGGAACCTTTGAGGTGAATCCGTATATTTCGATAAAGGCAGGAGCAGGTATAGGCAAACTGATCACAGTAACCGTTACCGGAACCGCACAGTTTTACATGACATTCTATACGGACAGCAGACAAAACACCGGAATGGTAAATCTTTCCGCATCCATCGGCGTATCTGTAATGGGTATCGGTGGGGACTGGCCATTTGTTTCCAAGGATGTAAACCTGTTCGGAAACAGCGGTTCTGCGTTTGAGGAGCTGGAAAACCTGAATTATCTGCATGATTCCTCTGATATGCTGCAGGCAAATGACAGAGCTTATCTGGAGAACAGAGGCGGATGGAATGACGGAAGCGGCATGAGTGCCTACTCGGTAGAAGAGGACGGAGCAGGCGTAAGCATCACCACTTTACAGGAAGGTGTCTACACACATCCGGACGCAAAGCTGATCTCTTTCGGAGATGGAAAGATGCTGGCAGTATTCCTGGATGATGATATGACCAGAGAGAGTATAAATGCAGCAGCTGCCTACTATGCGATCTTTGACGGACAGAAGTGGCAGCAGCCGGTTCTTCTGGAGGATGATGGAACACTTGATGAGGCACCTGTGATCGAGGATCTGGGAGATAAGGGAATCCTGGTGGCATGGTCAAGCGCAGACCAGATATTTACAAATGATACTTCCCGTGTAGCTATGATGAATTCACTGAATATCCATGCGCGCCTGTTTAACAAGACAACCATGGCCTTTGGTGATGTAATGGAAGTCACAAAGAAAACCGGTGAGGATACCGTATCAGATGTAAATCCGAGCATCTCCTACAGTGGCAATGATCTGATCGTATACTATACAAAGAATGAGTATGAGGTATCCAGTCTGACAGAAGGGGAAGTGATCGGTGATGTGATCCACCCGGCATACAGTCTGATGGCATACCGGAAATATGACTTTGCTTCCGGTACATGGAAGGATACCTATACGGATGCAGAGAAGGCCGAGATTATCGCAAATATTGCACCTGAAGATGCAACGGATGAACAGAAGACAGTGCTCATGGATAATTATGAGGCAGACTGGTACGGACAGATCTTTATGAATACGGCACCGTCTGTTTATATTCAGGAGACACTGGATGAAGAGGGCCGCTGGACAGAGGCACCGCAGATCTTTAACGGTTATACCGTACAGAGTCCGGACATCAAGGACAGTTCGATTGTAGAGGGAGACACATCAGTCAGCGGAAGCAATGAAGTCAAAGACGCATTGGTAATACGTGAGCCGAAGATCGTTGACAGTACGGCTATCTCCTATAATGGACTGGGACTCTTTGCTTATGTGGTTGACTATGATGAGAGCCTGACAACGGTTGATGACCGCGATATCTACATGCAGATCTATGACTTTGAAAATGATGTATTCTCTCATCCGATCATGCTTACATCGGATAATGTCAGCGATATGGATGTACAGTTTATCCGTCTGAACAGCAGTGAGAATGCGTCAGATACTTATCTGTGCTGGCTCTCAGGAGGAGACATCAAGATGATGAATATCTCCAGACTTGTTCGGAACAGTACTACGACACTGCTCAAAGGCAATAAGGATGGAATCGAGTATTACTATGTGAACAAAGCAGCTGACTGCGAAGAGTATGAGCCTGCATTTACCGTAGTAGAAGGTCCGCGTGCGGAGGATACAGACAATGCCGAGAGTGAGATCACAGGCTTTGACAGCTATGTGGTTGATAATCACTATATCTACTTCGTATGGACACAGAATGGCTTTACACTCAAAGAGGGAGTAGAGCCTGACAGCGAAGAAGCTGCAGATGTGGCGAACCGGAAGGTTGAGACGCAGATCTACGCTTCCAGATATGATATGAGCAGTGCGGTAAAGACCGATGCGCTTCAGATCACATCAGGAAACGGATTGAACTATGGCGATCTGGCATTTGTGGCAGATGAACAGGGCAGCCTGAAGATGATAGCTACTGTGACCGGAACGGAAATAAAGGACTATGAAGAGTTTAAGAAGGAAGTAGAAGACTACAACAGTCGGGCAGCCAAAGAAGATCAGATGGAGATTCCGACAGAGGAAGAGTATACCGCATATGCACAGCCAGATGAGAAAGCAAAGGCTTTAGTAGCTGTGGATGTAAACTGCACAGAAGCTTATCCTGCACTGGAGAATGTGGTTCTTGAAGATCTGACGGCAGGTGCTGATAATACGATAGACTTCATGATCAAAAATGAAGGATTCGGCACAGCAGAGAATCTCACGGTGACGGTAAAGGATGAAGACGGCAGATCCATTCTGATGGAAACAGTGACAGAAACCACAGAGGACAGTACGGTTACTGAGACACGTCCGGTGGATGCTATCACGATCGACAGACTGTACGGCGGACAGGAATGGGATGGACAGGCAATCCTGACACTGGATGAAGAAGCAGTAGCAGGCGGCTATACGATCCGTGTAGAAAATGCAGACGGTGTTGTGGCAGAGAAGAGCTTCCATGAAGAGATTGAACAAAATCTTGCTCTCACAGATTTCGAGGTAACAGAGACAGGCATCAGAAATGTATTTGAGTTAAAAGCAAAGGTGGAGAACCTGGCAAACAGAATCTCAGCTGAGGATACGGTTTCCTTTACCATGACAGATAAGGATGGCAATCCAAAGGAGATCGCTTCTGCAAAAGTAGAGGCTCTGGATATGGGTGCATCCACAGAAATCACTGCTGTCGCAGAGATAGACGAGAGAGAAATGTTTGTCACAGAACGCACGACAGATGAAGAAGGAAACCTGGTAGATCTGATCTCTACAGGAACATTTAACGCTTCTGTAAATGGCAGCGAGAAGTCAGATATCATTGAGCGCTTCGTATCTGCGGACGCTTACAAGTATGTAGAGAGCATCCAGGAAATGATGATCAACGACGGCAAACCGATCGAAACGAAGGTGGGCGACATCACAAAGGTTACAGCAAATATCAGATCCTCTATGGCAGATGAGCAGGAAGGCATCACCGGTACGGAAGGTCTCCACGTAATCTGGGGATGTGATGATCCGGAGATTCTGGATGTATATGATGCCGGCGGTTTCAAAGCACTGAAAGAAGGAAAGACGAAGCTGAATGCTTATGTAATGCCGAAATGTGCAGTATCACAGATCAGTCTTGATATGACAAATGACAGTACGAAGTATTTTGAGGTTGTTGATAACAGACAGATTCCTGTAGAGGCCATCAAGATTTGCAGTACAGAAGTTACTGTAAAAACTGCTGGTGGTACGACACCGGAGCCACCGAAGGATAACAATCCTGCACCGGCACCGGATCAGACCAGGGTAGGCGATACTGCAGCTTACAATGGAGGAAACTATAAGGTTACAAGCATCTCTGCAGCATCAAAAGAAGTGACCTTCACATCAGGGGCCAAGACAGCAAAAACAGTTTCCGTTCCGGCGACGATCAAGATCGGCAGCGATGTATACAAGGTGACAGGAATTGCATCAGGAGCCTTCAAGGGTAACAAAGCTCTGCAGACAGTGACCATTGGAAGCAATGTAAAGACGATTGGAACAGGAGCATTCAGTGGCTGCACGAAGCTTAAGAAGGTGACATTCAAGGGTACAGCGCTTAAGAAGATTGAAGCATCTGCGTTTGCAGGATGCAAGAAGCTGACTGCCATTACAATTCCAAAGAATGTTACATCCATTGGCAAGAAGGCCTTCTACGGCTGTACGTCTCTGAAGAAGGTTGTCTTTAAGACAGCTAAGAAGACAGCCATCGGAAAGAGCGCATTTGCGAAGACAAACAGGAAAGCAGTGTTCTCAGTTCCGAAAAAATATCTGACAGTTTATAAGAAAGCACTGAAAAAAGCCGGAATTGCCTCAACAGCAGTTGTAAAAAAACGTTAGATGTGAGAGAATAGTCACATCAGAAGATTTGTGAAAGGAGGATAAGAGAAATGGAAGAAAAGAAAAATCAGGAGATTCTTGAAGGTGAAATGGAACTGGATATGGATGATCTGGACGATGTAACAGGCGGCAGCATGAGAAATGCACATGTTGGAAAAACAGGAGATATTACTGACAACATGAAGAAGAACGTATAGTTTTGAACCATACACCAGCTTTAGGATCCAGGGGCTGCCACACAGGGCAGCCCCGTCCTGTTATATAGCTGAGAGTTTCGTTTAGCGGGTTCCAAAGTCATGGTTTTTCATTTAAGCACGGAAAAATCGACGTAAGGCTCATTTGTCGTAACTGTTCAGAGTCATGCAGATTTATAAATATTTGCCTTGGGGAGCTGGCTCACCA
>UQCM01000006.1 GCA_900539525.1 uncultured Blautia sp. | reverse complement strand
TCGATGCTTCTTCCTCTGTATCTGTCACTCTTTAAGCGGACTCGATGCTTCTTCCTCTGTATCTGTCACTCTTTAAGCGGACTCGATGCTTCTTCCTCTGTATCTGTCACTCTTTAAGCGGACTCGATGCTTCTTCCGCTGTATCTGTCACCTGTCAGCCAACCACGATGCTGCCGTCCTCCTGAACGATGAACCGGAAGGCACCATAGATTTTCCCCTGATCTGTCGCATAATAATCATAACAATCCTGTTCATATCCTGATGTATTCTTTGCGCGTACACGGATAAAATATTCTCCCGGCGGAAGAGTGTCAAAGGAAATTCCCGGAATGCGGATCCCCTTTTTGTGCAGGATCACATCCCTGAAATCATAATCTCCGGCCAGTGTAAAGCTGTAAGTGATACTCTCTCCATCGATATCATACGCTGCATCCCAGTCAACCAGCATCTGCCCTCCCTCCTCATACGGAGTACCGACATAAAAGGGCCATGGCTTTTCCAGACTGTCCCGGTAGTTCTGAACATTTCCCTGCAGCTCCGGCACCATAGCCTCCACCAGCTCATCGTACATCCCGGCATCTGCTCTGCTATAGGCTTCGTCCGGCTGTCTGAACAGATACGGCTTTACAACCGATGCATACCTGTGAGCTTTACTGCTGATTTTCTCATCTGTCAGGTAATTCTTCCGCAGATCATTTACCGCATCATCCAGCTTGCGGCGATACTTTTCCTCTTTGAACATACGGTTAAACAGTACGATATGGGTAAACTGCGTGATCCCCCGTTCCCAGGAATCTCCTTCCGAATAGTTGATCCTCCTGTTAAAGGTCTTCATAAAGCTGGAGTCATTATCCCAGGAAAGAATATACCATTTTTCGGAATTCAGCGGACTGTACAGATAAAAGTTACGGGATCCCACATCATGATTTCCTGTCAGAATATGAAAGGCTGCCCAGTAACACAGATTATCCACTTCGAAATACTGTTCGACAATTTCCCCGATGGGGATAGAATAGTCATTTACCGTATCCAGAAGCGTCAGCAGCTTCTCATGGTCATCTCTTCCTTTAATTTCGAGATATTCTTCAAACGTCTTCTCATCATAGTCCGGATCGTCCTTTTCTTTCAGGACGTCCTCATAACGGTACCACTCAAAAAAGTTGACCTTGTACAGATACCCTTTGCTGTCCAGCCCGTGGTTCTTCAGAAAGGTTTTGTTCATCTGCTCCACCTGCGTATAGAGACCGTAGTCCGTAAACTGCCCGTTTCCTCCTTCTGTCTCATCCTTCACATACAGGTGGACGAACTGGGTTCTGGCTCCGATCATCTGCGGCACTTCTTTGATCAGATCATAACACAGCTTATTGGTAAAACGGAACGGATCAAACACGTGTTTATTCAGCGCAAGTGTCCTCTGCCCCCTCCATTCCCCTTTCCCTTTTTTTATCCGGATCTTATAATTTTTCTGTTCCAGCTCGGAGGATGTCTGACCGCGGATCTGGACGGCGGCATTCGGAACCGTCTCTCCGTATCCAAATTCCCCTTCCACAGGTCCGTTCTCATCCCCGACCTGCAGGATCGCCTCACAGTTATAACGTGCCAGTTGATTGTCCTCATAATAATATGCCGAGTGAGCGTTCACTTCCGTCCAGCTGTGGTTTGTGTGATCTTCCTCATTGCCGCTGCGCACGGTCAGGTACATGGTCACAACAGAGTCCTCAGCATCCCGGGCATAGATCGTCTTGTCTTCCGATACATGATCCTTTAATACTTCCTTCTCTACGACTTCTCCTTTTCTCGTCTCTGTGGAAGCCTCTGTGTGAACGCTCTGCTCAGACTTCTCCTCCCGTCCCCGGTCTGCACAGCCTGAAAGCAGCAGAATAAGTAGAAGCAGACCTGCCCTAACCATTCTTCTGCTTTTCTTCTTTCGTCTCCTCATCCGCTTCCTCCTTCTTCCTCTTTCTGCTGTCTCTCTCCTCCAGATAGTCGCAAAGCCGTGAAAATATCCCTTTTTCATCGTTTGCAACGATACTCTGGCTACAGAGCAGAAAATACGGCAGTTTCTTCGTATACCATTCCAGCCGGATCCACACCACAAAATAAAATGCAAGGCTGCCCAGCGCAAATCCCAGGCCAAAAAAAGCCACGGTTCCCTGTACATTCTGAATGATCGTTGCCGCCACACTCACACAGGCAAAAGCGGCAGTTCCCATCATTGCTCCTGTGTAATCTTCAAAATACAGCAGAATCAGCATGACCGTATTGCTGATGGCATAAATTCCGTACCCTACACACAGAAACAGGTAGATGCCCATAGAGCTGTCAGATATCCCCACCGGAAACAGCCCCATGATAAAGCTTCCGAACACAAGGAAAAGGAGGGTAGACATCAGCTGCTTGTAACCATTGAACGTAAGCTCCTGTTCGAGAACTTCCATCATCTCCTCCTCCGCCTGTTCAATATCCCGGATGGCTCCGCTGTCATTAAATAGACTATAATAATTTCTGTACTTCGGGTAAAATCTCACCTCCACGGAAGTAACAAAATTGATCGTGGTGATCAATATCGAAAAAAAGGCAAACAGCGCGGGAACATCATGTGTCGGTGCTCCGTAAAACAGCCCTTCCACCTTTACCTTTAACGGTCCGAAATACATGATGACAAGATGTGCAAATAAACCGATATTCACAAACCCGCCTGTCAGTGCCAGGGAGCGGTATTTATCAAACCATCTCAGAAATGAATATTTACTCCCGTCACTCTCCGGAAAATAGTCCAGCAAGAGCTTAAAATACCACACCATCAGCATCCCGTATGCCAGGATCACACACAGCATCAGGCCCGTCACACTGACACGTCCGAGAATAACCAGTATCAGGGCTGCCAGAAAGCCTGTCATCAGGGAAACAAAAAAAACCAGTACGATTGCTTTAAAATCCTTCAGTGCCGTAAGATAGATCATCTGCATCCATACGACGATCATGATCAGGGCAAACCACAGGCACAGCAGTCTGTACCTTACTGCCACACCTGAAAATGCCAGAAAAAGGCCGTACAGACCTCCTCCGAACACCAGCATGATGGAACAGACGCCATAAAAGGAAGGCATGATCTTCTCCGTCTTTTCCTCATACAGCATATCAGATACATACCTTGTCGTTACCATATTAAACCAGCTCGTCACCGTCAGAGATGCCAGAAGGCTGTAAGTAAGCATACAATTCATCAGCTCTCTGTCATGCTGCCCCATCCCACCGATTCTGGCTGCGAATGCCATTCCCGTCAGCAGGATCACTCCCAGGATCATGGGACCTGCACAGATGACGCCTGCATACCCATAGGCTCTGCAAAGAGAAAAGAAGCCCTTTTTTCCAAACAAACGCTTTAAACTGAATCCGATACCTGCCATCTTCTGAACACCTCATCATACGCATCTAAATAATTCCGGATCATATCCTCATGGCGGAAATACTTTTCCACCCGCTTCTTTCCCGCTACACTCATCCGATATCTTTCTTCCGGTCTGGTACACATCAGTTCCATGGCGTCACAGATGGCCTCTCTGTGCATGGGTGGCACGCAGTAGCCTGCGGTTCCGAATGTATCACCTTCCATACCATTGATGAGCTGCTTACAGCATCCTACATCCGTTGTCACACAGGGACGTCCTGCCGCAAAAGATTCCAGAACTGCCAGCGGCTGTCCCTCTGAAATACTGGTAAGGATCGTAAAATCAAAGTTCTCCATATATTCGAGGACATTTACCGTCCCCGCAAAGATCACATCCGGAATATGCAGGGAGTTTACGATATCATAACATTCCTGTGCATACTGTTTGTCATCCTCCGGACCGCATACATGGAGCCGTGCTTCCGGCACACGCTCTTTCAGCTGGGAAAATGCATAAAGCAACGTCTTTACATCCTTGATCGGTGCGATACGCAGTACGGCACCGATATCAATATAGCCATTTTCCTTCTTTGGCGGGATATTGCAGAAACGCTCATAATGAATGCCATTTGGAATATACCGGCATTTCGCTCTGTCACATCCCATCTGCACCTGCATCTCCACTGCTTTGTCGAAGAGGCAGGTCACGACCGTTGCTCTGTCATAAGCCGCATCTGACAGCATATAAAAAAAACGTACCCAGAAACGCTTAAAGGCCGGGAGTACCCATTTGGCACGGATAATTTCTTCCTCCCGCTCTCTCGTATAGATCCCATGCTCTGTTATTTCATATGGCACATGATACACATGGCTTCCCAGGCGTGCAAGTATTCCTGCATAGCCTGTGGCAATCGAGTGATAAAGATCCGCCTCAGGCACATCCGTCCGCATGAGATACAGCACAGGCAGCAGCATAGAGCGGATCGTATGGAACAGATCCGCAAATGCTGTATAGGGATAATCCTCACGGCAGATCCGGATAAGGAGATCCAGAAACTCCTCACTCATTAAAAATGTGATCGGCGATACCTGTTTTTCATTATACATCCTGAAAAGCAGCTCCCAGTCCGGTTTTCCACAGTTTATAAATTCCCTGAGTGCCTCCAGTTCCTCTGTTGAAAAACGATAGGACTTCTTTTCAAATCCCATCGTAAGTGCATCATTTAGAAAAATCTCCCGGACTTCCACCACATTCTCCGGCAGTGTATATTTAAATTTCCCCTTATCCTTTGCGTCCGCCCCGATCGCCCATATGACAAACTCATGCTGTTTCATGGCCTGAATATACTGATGGATCCAGCTGGATACGCCGCCTGTTACATAGGGGTAGCATCCTTCCAGAATAACACAGATTCTCATACGCCACCTTCCTGTTCCCTGTTCCCTGGTCTCTTAACCCTCTCTGTTTCCTGAATCTTTCCTGTTCCCGGTCTTTGCCTGCCGGATTTCTACCGACACTTCATCCGCTTCCGCTTTCAGAAGATACAGTCCATCCAGAAGTTTTGTCATTGTTCCACCCGTTACCGCACCGGGTATTCCTTCATTGATCCGCACCATCAGCCATGCTTCATCCGCAAACCCATAAAGCTTCAGGGTCAGATGATCTTCTGACTTCGTACGGCTGACACTCAGATAATCATATCTCTGCACTGCTCCCGCCATCTCGATTCCCGTCAGATTCCGGATATCCGGTGCCGTCTCATAGAGCCAGTCCGTGTATTCAGAAATCCGGCTATACAGCTTATTCCATCCCTGGAACGCGCCTCTGTCCTCATCGAGCACGTCATCCGGATGCTGGAAATGCGAATTGACAAAGTGAAAATTCAGTTCCGCCATTGCCGTAAGCTGCATGTAATCATCCACCATATAACCGGCAATGATTCTCGGTGTTTCTATCATCCCGTCCTCTGAGACTTCATACTCCTGGACATAGGACACGTCCCCTGCTGCTCCCAGATAAACGCTGGCAACCGCCCTGAGCTGTGGAAATTCGTTTCTGAGCATCTGTTTTCCTTCCTCGGAAAGAATATTGGAGGGCGGCACGTATACCTGGAATTTCTCCTCTGGAAACAATTCGCTGCAGAACACACTCAGCTCCTCGATACCCTCACGCATATCCTCATAGCTCTTCCATTTTTTATAAGAATCATATCCTCCCTGATAATCAAAGTTCTGCAGACAGAGCGGCATGTGGTTGTAGCCATGAAAGCCAATCTCTCCGCCCAGATCCAGCAGCATATTTCCAAAATAACGATATCTCTTTGTATCATGATTTCTGTCATACGGTGCCTTCACATGATCGGAATATTCCTCTATGACCAGACCGGTGTATTTCATCCCGTGCTTCTTCGCCAGGTTGCAGATATCCTTCCACCACACCTGTGTATAGAACTCTTTGATACTGATCCCGTAATCACGTTGAATATATTCACCCTCTCCATCCGGGACGGGAGACGGAAAATCGTCGATGTAGAAGGCAGATCCATTGATGACCGGATACACACAGTGATCGCCCAGAAGACTGTAGGCAGCACAGTGGATGCCCCGGTAGGCTTTCTCCAGAAATCCCAGATTGTCTACAACGATCACTCCTTCTCCAACCTCTCTTCTCCAGATGAGAGGGGTCGGTCTTTTCGCATCCGACACCAGGTATACTTCACAGTCACTGTTCAGACTGACCGACAGGGAGGATTCGAAAGGATCCGTAATCGTATAGTCCCTCTGGGCTCCCAGCATAAAAGGGATCTGAAAATGCAGGCCTTCTACAACGGCGTACACGCTTCCCATATCATTAATGCCCAGCTTGTCCGCAATCAGTCTCAGAGCACCGTTTGCTTCCGGTGGATAGAGAAGCATAAAATTTCCCCCTCTTTCTACCCAGTCCATCATATCCAGAAGTCCTTCGCCCAGAATATTCAGGTGGGTCACCGAAACAACCACGGTATCATACTGCTCCAGCATACCTGCCTCAAATTCACTTCCCTGACACATTTCAAAAGGAATCTTCATCTGTGACAAAAGGTCATCCATCAGCTCCCGTCCCTGGGTTCCGGATTCATCATCTTCCCATACCACCAGACACTCCGGTTCCTGCGAAAGACCGCTGTATGAAAATGCCTCCTCAGACAGTGGAACGAGAATCCTGTCTGCAGATTCATACCGCACATTTCTCTGTAAGGCACTGATCACCACAAGCATCGCAACAAAGGCTGCAATCACTGTCTGCATTTGTAGGAAACGCAGCATTTTTCTTTTTTCCGTACCTCTTTTCTTCATACTTTCTCACATCCTTCGTATCACTGCCAAAATCGAACCTGACTTCTCACCTTCGGTGTCAGATGGATTTCCCTTTTCTCTATCATAGAAAGCACATATTCGATTCCTTTTCTGTCACCGGCAGCCGAATAGTATTTCAGTAGTTCCAGATAGCCGATCTCATTCTTCGGCCATAGTTCAAGAAACTTCTGAATCGCAGCGTATGCGGCATCATATGCTTTCAGCTGAAGATCTGCCTCGATCTTCTTTTTATACAATACCGGAGAGGCTACTGACCTTTGCAGCTTTTTTCCCAGCAGTCTGCTGTAGGTATGGAGCTGAACGGTTCTCCCGTTCCCCTCGAGAAGTCCGCTTGCCATGTACCGCTCCACCAGAAGAATATATTCGTCCAGAAGTTCCTCATCCTCCGGGTTCTCCGAATATTTACGCTCTATTACCTGAAATCTGAGTTCATACTCTTTCTGCAGTTCCACCAGTGCCGTTACTGCATAATGCACCACTTCCGTATCATCATTCATCCTGGCAGCCTGAAGCTGCTGCACATAATCCTCCGGATTGCTGTACATCACATCCATCATCAGTTCACGTCTGACAGATGCATCATCCACGATCAACGCCTCCTCCAACGGAACTACAAGCCTCTCCACAGCATCCTCGTCCATCAGGATACTTCTGTGAGCCTCATCATTGATCATCAACTTTTCGATAGCGACCTGCTCACGGGTTTCCTGTCTGCCCCTGCTTCGTATGTCCAGGATCAAAAGGCACAGAATCCCCCACACAGGCACAAACCATACAAGCATCATCACCATACTGCTGCACTTCAGCAGACCAGACCGTATCATCAGATGCAGTGTTATACATATCAGAACATGAACGATCACCAGAAATAGAATTATCATCTTTAACCTGCCTTCTCTACCAGTTCATAGACGATCCCTTTTCCTTCCAGACGTTCACCCATAACCCGAAAATGATTACGATTCATCTGTACCAGAAGAAGGTAAAGATTTCCGTCCTCATCCGCTCCCAGCGTATCACTGGCACGAACCATACCATTAACCATCTCGCTGAGCACCGCCATATCACGCTCCTTGAATCTGACAAGAACATAGTCTGCCACACCTGCCTCCTTCATATCCTCCTGAACCTGCAGCAAACGCCGGAATCTTTCCGGGTAAACCACATGCGTATGAGGATAATAGTTCCTTTCCCCCATCAACTCTTCATGCTCCATGGCACGTAGAAAAGAAGTCTGAACAAGGCCGCATAAAATACGGAGAATATTCATATACTGCATGTTATACTGCTCCATATCCGCCTCCCAGACGGCAACCAGCAGCACCATGGAATCCCCCCGGAATACACCGCACGCGTACATCGGTACCCCTTTTTGAAGTCCTGTATTCTTCCAGACATTTCCCTTTTCGATCTCCTGAAACATTTCCTGAAACTCATCCAGTCGTATCGACTTCGCCAGTCTGTGAATCTGACTGTTCGAACACACGGCAAGACGTCCGTATTTCCTCCACTCATCCAGTGTATAAATGGCAATCGAATGATTTTCCAGAATGTCTTCCATGATACGCAGTCCCTCAAGAAAGATACTTTCCGGCAGCTCATTGTCAAGCTTCTGCACCGCTTCGAAAATCTTTCCGAAGCTGTCCTTAAATCCAAGAATCTGCTTCTTATACTCTCCTTTATTTTCAATCGCTCCATGATAGACATCATTTAAAAACAGATATTTCTCTCTCAGCAGCGCATATTCCTTCTTTGTAAATGCAATCTCATCTGTATTTTTATTTCTGATGTATCCAGTAATGATGCCCGCCATCAGATAAACAGAAAATGAAAGCCAGTTCTCAATATTGTAAAAGAGCACGATCCATCCTACTCCCAAAGCCGCATATTTCTTTATCAGTACCAGACATTCCAGCAGAGCTGCCGCCATACCTGCTTTCAGGCCATGCATACTCCCCATGATGACAATATATAAAAGTCTCACATCCACAAATTTAAAATATATGGACTCAGAAGTATATCTGCTGATCCATTCTCCCAGTAAAAAGACCAGAAGAACTTCCAGATAAACAAAAACACCCTTTCCCGTTTTTTCAACTCTTTCACGAATGCGTTCTGAAAGGGTTTTTCGCCCGTTCATGACTTCCCGCACAAAAATACGGTAATTACTTCCTATACTGTCCATGATATTATCCTCAGGAACAAAGCCATAGATTCTTCTGACCTTTGTCTCTTCCAGCGGCCATTCGACAGTATCTGGAATATTCTTATAGGTGACCTGAAGCTTTGGTGAAATAATCTTCAGCATTGCCTCCAGATCTCCATAGGTATACTGATAGCCGCTCGTCACAAAGCATGATAGTGTATCATCCTCCGTTTCTTCTGTAATCTGACAGAGTAGTTCTGCCAGATCCCGAAACGACAGAAAGTCGACCCGGTCTTCCCTGTGGTATGGAAAAGAAAGCTTTTCTTCATTGTAGATTTTATGAAAAATCCTCCCCAGAAAATTCTCATCATTTACACGGAACGCAAGATAGGGCAGCCAGAGGATAATTGCGGTAACCTCTGCTTTCTCTGAAAAATGTCTGACGATCTCTTCATTCTGAGAAGCACGAAAAGCTCTGCTGCTGGAATAGTCCCTGCCTGTAATCTCGCCATTTCTCCCGATTCTGGGAAGGAAATTCTGACTATCCACCGTTGAGAGCATGATCAGCTTATCCACTCTGGAACGCCTGCATTCCATCATTATTCGTTCCAGCCACTGTGACTCGCCAAATAATTCTTCTCCGCCGTCCGCATATCCGCTGACATACCAGATCGCGCGGAAGCTATATACATCAAAAAGCTGACTGAACTTTTCTTCCATGGGATTTGTATGATATATATGAACATTTTTAATATTCCCGGCCATTTTAAAATCTCCGGTAATTACGATCTTATACTCTTCTGCTAAAAGCTCCAGGCACTCCCGGGTGAATAGTCTGGTATTTCCTGTGATCAGTATCGATGCCATGTCTGCCCCTTCTTAAAGTGTTCGTAACTGTTCTAAAGCGCATCCCCCGGGGGGTTTTGTGATATAGCAAATTCAAAGGAATTTCCTATACCACACAAAAAAGGCTGCACTATTTTAGACGCTTCTAAAAATGCAGCCAGTCAATCATGGTATTTCTACTTTAGACACTCAGCTTTGCGTGACAGCCTTTCGACTGTTTTGCCCAAATATGGAGGATATTTGAGTCAAAAGGGATTGTTACTGTTCACTCCGTGACCAGTAACAAGGGATTCTGCCTCCATGATTTTGCGAATTTCTCTGCACTTCGTGTTCCTGAAATTCTCCTACATAGTCATAGTATATTCATTTTCCCTTCCAATGTCAATAGAGGAACCATTGGATCACCAAAAAAGACCGCTTAGATAAGCGGTCCTCTTTAGAAAAAGGGATATATGTTCTTTATTATTTTGCTAATTTCTTAAATTCATCAGCTACGTGCTGAACCTGAGTACCAACAATAACCTGAACGCTGGTCTTGCCCGGTCTTACAACACCTGCAACACCTGCAGATTTGATCTTCTTCTCGTCAACCTTTGTGTAATCCTTAACTTCAAGACGAAGTCTTGTGATACAGTTATCGATAGAAGTCAGGTTTCCTTTACCGCCAACACCATCAAGGATGATACGTGCTACTTCAGTAAAGTTGTTGTTCTGAAGAACAACCTTGGTCTCATCGTCATCATCGTCTTCTCTACCAGGAGTCTTCAGATCAAACTTCGTGATAGCGAAACGGAATACTACGTAGAATACAACAAATGCTGCAATACCCAGCGGGATGATCAGCCATGTCTTTGCTGCTGCCGGAAGAGATGCTGAGAACAGCAGGTCAGTTGCACCGGCTGAGAAGCAGAATCCTGCACGGAATCCAAGAGCTACTGTGATAACAGTGAAGATACCGTATAACAGAGAGTAGATCACATACAGTACAGGAGCCAGGAACATAAATCCGAACTCGAACGGCTCAGTAACACCACAGATAAATGCACAGATTGCTGCGGAAGCCACAAGACCTGTAGCAATTTTTTTCTTTGTATCCTTTGCACACTGGATGATAGCCAGAGCTGCACCCGGAATACCGAACATCATACATGGGAAGAATCCTGACATGTACATACCAAGGCTCCATGTAACGTCTGCAGAGGTCTCACCTGCCCAGAAGTGGGAAAGGTCACCAAGACCGATGGTATCAAACCAGAATACGTTGTTCAGTGCGTGATGGAGACCTGTCGGGATCAGCAGACGGTTCAGGAATGCATAGATACCTGCACCAACAGCGCCCATGCCGGCGATACCTTTACCAACAGCGATCAGTACGCCGAAGATCAGTGGCCATACAAACAGTAATACAACAGAAACAACGATAGAAACCACACCAGCGATAATCGCTACACAACGCTTGCCGCTGAAGAAAGCCAGGAAATCCGGAAGCTTTGTGCTCTTGAATTTGTTGTAGCACATAGAACCGATAATACCAGCCAGGATACCGATGAACGGGTTCGCAATCTTATTGAAAGCGATCGTAGCGTTCTCGTTCTCTGCTACGGACGGCATAATTGTGGTAACAAAACCTGTGTTAAGAAGTGTTGTGATCATCAGCCAGGAAGCTAATGCAGCAACACCGCCGACACCGTCGTTATCCTCTGACATACCAACACCGACACCAACTACAAACAGAAGTGCCATATTGTCGATCAGAGATGCTCCTGCTTTTACCAGGAAGAGACCAATCTTCTGAGCTACTGTTACGATATCACCACCCTGCATGGTGGCCGGGCAAAGCAGATATCCAAGACCCATGAGAATACCACAGATAGGCAGACATGCTACCGGAAGCATTAACGCTTTACCAAGTTTCTGCAAAAATTTCATAAAATTTTCTCCTTTCCTTATCTTAATCCCTTTTTTTTATTTTAGGACCTGTAACCGCTCAGGTCATAAAATACATCTTATTTTGTAATATTAACAATCGTATCGCCGACAGCGACATTGTTTCCTGTAACAGCTTCTACGGATGAATAATCATCGGTATTGCATACAAGCACCGGTGTGATCACATCATAGCCTGCTGCCTTTACCTCCCCGATATCGAAGCTGATCAGCAGATCACCCTTCTTTACAACATCACCGGCCTTCACATGAGCCTCATAGAATTTTCCTTTCAGCTCAACGGTATCCAGTCCCACATGCACAAGAATCTCTGCACCATACTCTGTTGTCAGGCTGACTGCATGCTTTGTTTCAAACATCATACCTACCGTTCCGTCTGCCGGGGCACAGATCCTGCCTTCTTCCGGAATCACTGCTGCGCCTTTTCCAAGAATCTCATCTGCAAAGGTCGGATCATTCACCTCAGACAGCGGCACTGCCTTTCCCTTTGCCGGTGAACCCAGCTCATATGCTGTTACACTTTTTCCACCAAACATTTGCTTCAACGACTTAAACATTTTAATCTCCTCCCGTTATTGTTCTTCGTTGACTGACATTGTCACACGCCTGATATGTACCGCCAGATACAAAATCTCCTCTTCGGATAGCGTCACGTGATATGTCTTGTTAATATTGTTCGCTATTTTTTGTCCGCATCTATATTCCTGCGGATATTTACTTATAATCATCCGGAGCATGTCACTGTCTTCATCCTCCAGAAGCTCCCCTCGAAACACCCTCTGAGCGAGATATTTCATATGGGTGACAAACCGCTCATAGTGAAGGGAATTTTCGTCCAGTTGAATCTGAAAATCTTCTTTTACGATTGCCAGTGCATCCTGGATCAGTTGTGTAAGACCGACTGCATCACCCAGGTTCGTGTCAAATTCAGCAGTAATGATATGTAAGGCAATAAAGCCCGCCTCATCCTCTGTCAATCTGGTTCCCAGATTCTTATTGATCAGTTCTACTGCATACTCACCGATCTTGAACTCTTCCCGGTAAAATTTCTTAATTTCCCACAGAAGTGCATTGTTCAGCCTGATCCCTTTTCTGTAACGTTCAATGGTAAAGCTGATATGATCTGTCAATGTTACATAAATATTCTGGTTCAGCTTTGTATTCACACGGTTTTTCGCATAGGAAATGATTTCACTGGATAACTGAATATACTGAAACGGGATATTGGCCAGAAGTTCTGTAAACTGATTGACGGTTACCGGATTCTCGATCCGGAAGATCTTCTCTATCTTCTTCTCATCAATCACGGAACCCTCACGTGCTCTAAATCCTATCCCCCGGCCCATGATCACAATCTCTGCATCATTTTCATCTCTAGAACAGACAACATTATTGTTGATTACTTTCTCAATTATCATATAACTTGCTCCCCGGTACTACGCGAAAACGAAAAAAGGATAACAACAGCAGACCCTTCTAGTAAAAAAACCAAATTTTGTAAAATACAGTCATACTTCATTTTACAAAATTTGGTTTTGCCTGCATCACCAGTAACAATCCGTATCCCTTATTTCCTAATTCCTCTCTATCATAACAGTAATTTCACCTAAAGTCAACTCATTTTTTTAATAGTATTTATACATTTTTAATAATTTATGTAACTGTTCAGAGTCATGCAGATTTATAAAAATACATTTTCCTCGTTCAGCCCTCCTGCCAGAACCAGCATTTTGTCTCCCCGCTGAAAATGCTTCCATGCATCCCAGTTGAAGGTTTTTCCTGATCCCGGTACACTGCCATCCAGTACATAGGCACTGATTCCGGGACTGCTTGCTTCCTCAGGCAGCATGTTGTCCTCATGCCTGCACCCCTATCCTTTTCCGGAAACCGCAAAGCGCTCCCCGGTGTTTAAAAACAGGCGGCATTCTCCCTCTCCGGAAAATGACGCCTTTGCTCTTGATTTTCTGTTTTAAGTATACGTTATGCTGCATCAGATGTCAAGATTACACTGTCCTCACATTTTTCTTGCATTTTTCCGATTATCGGTTACAATAGAATGGATTAAACAGATATGAAGTTACCAGATATCTATTAAATAAGAAAGTATGAATGAGGTTCTAACATGATCAGTGCAAACAATGTAACCCTGAGAATCGGAAAAAAAGCATTATTCGAAGATGTAAACATCAAGTTTACGGAAGGAAACTGCTATGGTCTGATCGGTGCCAATGGTGCCGGGAAATCCACATTTCTGAAAATCCTTTCCGGCAAGCTGGATACTACATCAGGCTCCATCGCCATCACACCCGGACAGCGTCTCTCTGTACTGGAGCAGGATCATTTCAAATATGATGAATATCCGGTTCTGGATACCGTCATTATGGGAAACCAGAGATTATACGATATTATGAAAGAAAAAGAGGCTATCTATGCAAAGGAGGATTTTACCGACGAAGACGGCATACGTGCAAGTGAGCTGGAAGGCGAATTTGCCGAAATGAACGGATGGGAAGCTGAATCAGACGCTGCCATGCTTTTAAACGGTCTCGGAATCGGTACAGAGCTGCATTACTCTCTGATGAAAGACCTGAACGGCAATGAGAAGGTGAAGGTTCTTCTGGCAAAAGCACTTTTCGGTAATCCGGACATTCTGTTGCTCGATGAGCCTACCAACCATCTGGATCTGGATGCGATCGAATGGCTGGAAGAATTTCTGATCAACTTTGAAAATACTGTCATCGTCGTATCTCATGACCGCTATTTTCTGAATAAAGTATGCACACATACTGCTGATATTGATTACGGAAAGATTCAGCTCTATGCCGGAAACTATGACTTCTGGTATGAATCCAGTCAGCTTCTTATCCGTCAGATGAAGGAAGCCAACAAGAAAAAAGAAGAAAAGATCAAGGAACTTCAGGAGTTTATCTCCCGTTTCAGTGCAAACGCCTCCAAATCCAAGCAGGCAACCTCCAGAAAGAAAGCCCTGGAAAAGATCCAGCTGGATGAGATCCGCCCTTCCAGCCGTAAATATCCTTACATCGACTTCCGGCCAAACCGCGAAATCGGCAACGAGGTCCTGATGGTAGAGAATGTATCAAAAACCATTGACGGAGTAAAGATTCTCGATGATATTACCTTCACCCTGGGGCATGATGACAAGGTGGCTTTTGTCGGCGGAAACGAACTGGCAAAAACAACATTCTTTAAGATCCTGATCGGTGAAATGGAACCGGACGAGGGGACGATCAAGTGGGGTGTCACCACTTCACAGGCATATTTCCCCAAGGATAATACAGAAGAATTTGACAATGATCTCACGATCGTAGACTGGCTGACACAGTTTTCAGAGATCAAAGACGCCACCTATGTGCGCGGATTCCTGGGACGTATGCTGTTTGCCGGTGATGACGGTGTAAAAAAAGTAAAGGTACTCTCCGGAGGTGAGAAGGTACGCTGTCTTCTTTCTAAAATGATGATCTCCGGAGCAAATGTCCTTCTTCTCGATGAGCCTACCAACCATCTGGACATGGAGTCGATCACTGCTTTGAATAACGGAATGATCAAGTTCCCCGGTGTACTGCTCTTCGCCTCTCATGACCACCAGATCGTACAGACCACTGCGAACCGTATCATGGAAATCCTTCCAAATGGAAAGATGATCGACAAAATCACAACCTATGACGAATATCTCGCCAGTGATGAAATGGCCAGAAAACGTCAGGTTTATACAACAGATGGAAATCCGGAAGATAATTAGTCTGTCAATCAGCCTGCCGCGAATCATGCTGAAAGATGAAGAAAACAATTTCAAGTGCATATGCAAGAAACCCCGGGAACCACTTCCTGTTCCCGGGGTTTTATATTTAACTGTTTTCTTTTCGTCTGCGAAGAACAACTCCCGCAATTGCAGCGAATGCCAGGATCTGTAACAGCACTGCCGGAAATACCTTTGTGTTATCTCCGGTATTCACGGCTGCCACATAGCTGCCGGTACTGCTGCCGGTACTGCTGCCGGAAACGCTTCCGCCTGTGGAGCTGCTTCCCGTTCCGGGAGTTCCTGTTCCGGAAGTATTCCCGCCGCCGGATGTACCTGCGGATCCCGATGAGGTATTCCCCGTAGTATGATCTCCGTTTCCGGTACTGCTGCCGGAAGACGTTCCTCCTCCTGAAGTATTCCCGATACCGACGCCGGTAATCATCATACTTCCCGCTACACTGAACGGGCTGAAAGAGCTTGTCTCAAAGCTCATCATGTTTCCGTTGATGACAGGCCGGATACTTTCCACAGAACCATCCGCATGATAATGAAAGACTGTAAATTCACCTTCAATATCTACGTCAGGAACCGGCATTGTTACCGTCACTGACTCTCCCTCCGGGAGTGTATATACAGAATCCGTAAACAGATTCCAGAGCTTCAGCTCATAAGGAACCAGTATCTGCATTCCTTTTTCCTCTTTCTCTCCGATATCTGTCAGCTTTACTCTGAACTGTACATACCACGGGATGTTTCCATACACGCTCACTCCCCTCTGTGTATGATTATAAGCGGCTGCCATCTGCTTTGCAGACTCCAGAAGCTGACGCACCTGTTCAGGAATCGCCGCCCTCTCCGCATCTGTCAGACCGTCAAAGGCCTGCGACACGGCAAGCAGCCCTTTCACATCCTTTCTGGAATGAATACTAAGAGAAACGATCGCATTTTTGACTGTCTCTACCGCCTCTGAACGTATCTGTTCTGTTTGCTCCAAAAGCAGCTCACTTTCCGTTTCTGCTGCTCCTGTGCCTTCGCCCTGCGGCTTTTCTGTTTCGGAAGCTCCTGCACTTTCACCTTGCGGCTTTTCTGTCTCAGAAGACTCTCCGCTTTCCTTCTGCGGCTTTTCTGTCTCAGAAGCTCCTGCACTTTCATCCTGGGGCTTCTCTGTCCCGGAAGACTCTCCGCCTTCCTTCTGCGGCTTTTCTGTCTCAGAAACTCCTGCACTTTCATCCTGCGGCTTCTCTGTCTCAGAATCCTCTACGCCTTCCTTCTGCGGTTTTTCTGTTTCTGAAACTCCTGTACTCTCATCCTGTATCTTCTCTGTTTCAGAATCCTCTTCGCTTTCCTTCTGCGGCTTTTCTGTTTCCGAAGCTCCTTCGCTTTCACTCTGCGGACTCTCCGTCTCAGAATCCTGTTCTGTTTCCTGTGTCTTCTCTACACTTCCGTCTCCTGCCACCAGCTCATCATTCAGATAGGTGGCTGCTGACTGTCCGGTATAAACACAGCCTACTCCCTCTCCATCCTTTACCGTCAGTGTAACACTGTCATCTATTTTCAGCACTCCATGATTTGAAATCACGGTACTGCTGTTCCCCGTTAAAATGATATTGCCAAGTGTCAGTCTTCCGTTTTCTGACACTTCAAAGAGAGGACCTTCCAGCTCATCTCCCGCCTGCAGTGTGATACCATCATGGAATACGTAGCTTCTCTCCCCCGTCACATAAATCGTATCTTCGACCAGAATCGTCCCACCCTCAGGAAGAAGCTCCTGTGCTGCATATATGGAAGCAAGTGGACTTTCTGCCGTCATGCCACTGTTCTCACTGAATCCCTCTGTGCTTACATATACCACATTCCCCTCTGCTGCCACCGGAACTCCCGGTATGCTGGCAAGCATCAGTGCTCCTGCCAGAGCCCATGCCAGTCCCCTGTATCTTTTTCTCATGGTCTCTCTCCTCCTTCGAACCACTTCTTTTACAACCCTTCATCTGCATATTTCTTTGATCCTGTATCTGCTGTAACTGTTCAGAGTCATGCAGATTTTACAGTATGATACTTTTCGAGCTTTATTATAACACAATTCCGCAATATTTTACAAGTATTTATTACGGATATGTTAAATTTTTTTTGCATTAATTTTGAATCCTTGCATTCAAGTCTGAAATAGGATATATTCAGTTACAGTTTACAGCAAAACATCGTAACTAAGGAGATGATTATTTTTGGACACTGCGACTGCCCTTCAATTCATAATATTGATCCTGCTGATTCTGCTCTCTGCCTTCTTTTCATCGGCAGAGACTTCACTCACGACAGCCAACAGGATAAAGATGAAAACACTTGCCGATGATGGCAACAGACGTGCACGTACAGTTCTTACCATTACTGAAGATTCCGGAAAAATGCTGAGTGCTATTTTAATCGGGAATAATATTGTCAATCTGTCTGCAGCTTCTCTGGTTACTACGCTTGCCCTCGATCTTTGGGGAAATGCAGCGATCGCAATTGCCAGTGGAGCACTGACGGTGATTATTCTGATCTTCGGCGAGATCGCTCCCAAAACACTCGCAACCATTCACTCAGACAAGATGGCTCTTGCCTATGCCGGTACGATTCTTTTTCTGATGAGGATCCTGACACCTGTCATTTTCATCATTAACAAGCTGGCAAATCTGGTACTTGCACTGATGCATGTAGATCCTTCAGCTAAGGGTCCTGCCATGACAGAGCACGAGCTGCGTACGATTCTGGATGTCAGCCATGAAGACGGTGTCATTGAAAGTGAAGAGCGCCAGATGATATACAATGTATTTGATTTCGGGGATTCTCAGGCAAGGGATATCATGGTTCCCCGCGTGGATATGGTATTTATCAATGTAGAAAGTACCTGTGAAGAAATCATCGACATTTTCCGCCGCGAAAGATTTACACGTTTTCCCGTTTATGAAGGTGATACTGACCATGTGATCGGCGTTCTGAACATGAAGGATCTGCTTGGATACCTTCCCGCACAGAATTTTGATCTGCGCAGCCTCTTAAGAGAACCCTATTTCACTTATGAATACAAAAAAACGTCCGAACTGATGATGGAGATGCGAAAGGATTCCATCAATTTCACAATTGTACTGGATGAGTACGGTGCGATTGCCGGACTTGTCACTCTTGAAGATCTGCTGGAGGAAATCGTCGGGGAGATCCGGGATGAGTATGATAAGGACGAAGAAGAACTGATTCGCCAGGTTGGCGAACGCGAATATATTGTAGAAGGTTCTCTGAAGCTTGATGATTTGAATGATGCACTGGGTCTTACACTTTCTTCAGAGGATTACGATTCTGTAGGCGGTTATGTCATCGAACGTCTCGACCACCTTCCCCATGCCGGAGAGTTTATCATTGATGACCTTGGCATCCGGATGCAGGTCGATTCTGTAGATAAGAACCGTATTGCAAAGGTTCATCTCTATCTTCCTGATCTGCCGGAACCTGAAACATCATCCGACCGGGAAGAGCTCCTGAAATAACAAAGTGTGCAAGTCTCCCATAAGTGAGGGACCTGCACACTTTTCGCTTTACTGAAACCATTTCTTTCGTATTCAGCTGTTTATGTCAAATACCCTGAATATCGGTCTGAATGCTGCTTCTGCCGCCGGATGGGCTTCTGTCAATCTCGATTTCATCTCCTGCCATCCTCAGGATATCTCTGATCTCCTCTACCGGCATTTCCAGATACGCTGACAGTTCTTCCACAGATACCTTATGTTCCAGATCTCTTTCAAGATTACGGACTGCTTCTCCAAGATGATTCACCCGCTTTGCAAGCTTCTCATCCATTTCCTTTAAGTCTCGCTGAGAGGTCAGTGCTTCTTCCATCCCTCTGGTTACAGCACGGTACAGCTGTTCCCGATATCCCTGCAGATCATCCATAATCTCCATCTGGTCAAGTGCCAGCAGTAATGCCACATTTCCCTCCTGGATCAGATCACTCTGGGGAAGATCACTATAACGATAGGTTCGTGCCAGCTCACAGACCATCTTCAGATACAGCTCCACAAGCCTGCTTTTCGCACCTCCGTCTCCTGCTGCGGCCATAAGAAAGAGCTTCTCTTCCTCTTCTTCTGACACCGGCAGGATATCCTGCAGTTCATCAAGATACAACTCCATACAGGCATCCTCAGTAAGCATCCGGGGCTCCTGCTCTTCCTGCTCCGGCCGGGGATTTTTGGGTCGATATCCGACCACCTTTATTTTCTGTCCAATCAGATACTCATAAATCATGGTGAGCTGTTCTTCACTCAGCCTGGCATTGGAAAAGAAATCATTGATCTCTTCCACGGAAAGAACATTTCCCTTCCTGTCTGCCAGTGCTTTTATTTCACTCAGCATTTCTCTGAAAATAATTTTTTCCTGCATAGCTTCCTTCCTTTACCTGGTATTTAAGATTTCTATTGCTTTCTGAAGCTGATTATCCTCAGCTTTCTCTATCGTTATCTTTTGTTTAAGTGATTCATCCAGTTCCACTTCCACATCCGGTTCAATCCCCACCTTATGGATGTCATTTCCTTTTGGAGTGTAGTATTTGGATACAGTCAGCTTCACTGCTGTGCCGTCATTCAGATTAACGATCCGCTGAACGATCCCTTTTCCAAATGTTTTTGTTCCAACCAGAGTCCCAATGCCGTAGTCTTTCACTGCACCGGCAAATATTTCTGATGCACTGGCACTGTTGCCATTCACCAGCACTGCCATGGGCTTCTTAAATTCATGGCGGCCACTTGACTTGTACTCTGTCCTGTTTCCCTGTTTATCTTCCGTATATACGATCAATCCTTCAGGGAGAATCTGTTCCAGCATATTGCATACCGTATCCAGAACTCCTCCCGGATTATTCCTTAGATCAATGATCAGCTTTTCCATCCCCTGATTCTCAAGTGTCTCCAATGCTGTACGGAACTGCTCTTTCGTCACAGTATCAAATTCTGTTACCTCTATATATCCGATCTTTCCTTCCAGCATTTCCGAATTTACTGTAGGAATCTCAATATGAGCCCTCACAACATCAAAGGAAAGCTCCTCTGCTTCACCCTCACGGATAACCTCGATATTCACCGAATCGCCAGGCTCCGTCTTTATCCTTGATACCACTTCCGTCAGGTCTGTTCCGCTGACCTCCGTACCGTTGATCTTATAGATGATATCTCCCGGCAAAAGCCCCGCCTTAGCTGCCGGAGCCCCTTCATAACACCGGAGAATCGTAACGAGCCCTGTACTGCGGTCCTGGGTCAGAACCGCTCCTATTCCCTTATAGGCGCCGCTGCTGGCTTCCTGTGTCTTCTGAAGCTCCTCTTTTGTGTAATACGCTGCATAATGATCTCCCAGTCCGGCAATGACACCTTTATACAGCCAGTTCTCCACCTCCTCATTGTCGATTTCATCCAGATAATACTGATTGATGATATTCTCAATATTATTAAGCTTCCTGTTAATCTTTTCCTCATCAAGTGCCAGACTGTCAGAAGCTTCTGTGACACTTTCTTCCGTTGCTTTTTGTACCTGGATATCGATCTGCTCTCTCTTTAGCATTTCTCCTTTCACAAAAAATACAATGCCCGTGATCACCAGCATCACACACAAACCACTTAAGAATCCCTGAAAAAAATGAGAATCCCTTCTGCTTTCATTCACTTTTTCCATGTCATTGTCCTTTTCCATATGTTCCACTCCTCAATATATGATGATGTTGAGGGCAAAATGTATTTTGCCTCCATGATACTGCGGATCGTTCCGCGCACAGTGCTCCCGCAATCCTTAAACCTGTTGATTACCTTTACTCCACTCACAAAAAGCAGACAGCCATCGCTTGCCCGGCAGTGGCTGCCCTCTTTTGTAACCTTTCTATTTACGACACAGGTTCAGAACAGCAGACGGGTCTGTAGTCTGCTGTTCTGAACCGTACATGTACACTAATAATTCAGTGTCTCCATATATTTCATATATTTTACGACCATCAAAGCAATCTTAAATGTAATCGCATCCTCAAAGACACGCAAGTCCAGTCCCGTACTCTTTTGCAGTTTATCCAACCGGTAAACGAGCGTATTTCTGTGAATAAAGAGCTGCCGCGATGTCTCAGACACATTCAGACTGTTTTCAAAGAATTTATTAATCGTTGTCAGCGTCTCCTCATCAAAATCATCCGGTGATTTTCCTCCGAATATCTCACGGATGAACATCCTGCACAGCGGAATCGGCAGCTGGTAGATCAGACGCCCGATTCCCAGGGAACTGTATGCGATCACATTCTTCTCATCAAAGAAAATCTTTCCGACATCCAGTGCCATCCTTGCTTCTTTGTATGATCTGGAGACTTCTTTGATCTCTCCTACAATGGTACCATAAGCGATATGTGCTTCTTCTCTCTTCTCTTTCGGAAGGCATTCCAGAATATGCTTTGCCTCGCGATCCATTTCCGGATAGCCTTCATTCTCCTGAAGCTCCTTAACCACAATGATTCCCTTCTCATCTACCGCCGTAATAAAATCCTCAGACCTGTTTCCAAGAATCGTCCGTACGGTTTCCAGAGAAGTACTGTCTTTCTCATGATCTGTCTCAAGCAGGAAAACCACCCGGCGGGCCTCTGCTTCAATGTGAAGCTTTTTCGCTCTGTTGTAAATATCCACCAACAGGAGATTATCGAGCAGAAGGTTTTTGATAAAATTATCCTTGTCAAACCTTTCCTTGTAGGCAACCAAAAGATTCTGTATCTGGAATGCTGCCATCTTTCCTACCATATATACGTCATCACTGCTGCCTTTGGCCAGCAGCACATACTCCAGTCTGCTCTCATCAAAAATTTTAAAAAACTGATATTCCTGTACCACCTGACTGTCTGCCGGAGAGTCCACGAAAGCCGCTATGGCCGCTCCGTTCTGTGCAGCCTCCGGGAATGTCGTTGCCAATACATTTCCTTCCAAATCAATAACACCAAGGTCGATTCTGGAAATGACCTTTAATCCTTCGATTGTCGTCTGTAAAATCTGGTTTGATATCATGACCTTCCCTCTCTTTCAACTGTTTTGAATTATTGTCACCATTTATGTCGTAACCGATAATCCTATGTTGCAAATCTGTCATTTCTTACAACATCATACCATAACTTATGATATATTTTAATACAAAACAACAAAAAAGGAAAGATATAAATTATTTTTTTATCCGTTTGACTTCATCTGGAATCCTGCATAAGCAGTTTCAAGTCCATGTTCTACCGGATCGAGGCCGCCAATCTCTTCTTCCGGAGATACTCTAAGACCAATGGTTTTTCTGATGACCGTAAATATAACCAACATGGATACTGCTACAAAAACAGCTACAGAAATCACGCCGATACACTGAATGGCCAGACGTTCCCAATGTCCTGTTGTGAAAAGACCGTCCTCTCTTGCAAAGAAACCGATCATAATCGTTCCAAAGGCTCCACATACGCCGTGTACCGAAATCGCACCAACCGGGTCATCGATCTTTGCAATCTTATCAAAGAATTCTACAGAAAAGACAACCAGAGCTCCGGCTAACGCACCGATAATTGCTGCTGCCCACGGATCTACCGCATTACATCCTGCCGTGATCGCTACCAGACCTGCCAGCGAACCATTTAATGTCATGGAAACATCCGTTTTTTTGTAACGGATCCATGTCAGGCACATGGTAACACAGGTCGCTGCAGCCGCTGCAATATTGGTTGTCATAAATACATTTGATACCTCCAGTGCTTTTTCCGGAGTAGAAAGGCCGTAACTGGAAGCCGGGTTAAATCCAAACCATCCGAACCATAAGATAAAGCAGCCTAATGCGCCAAGTGTAATACTATGTCCCGGAATCGCTCTTGGATTTCCATTCTTATCATACTTTCCAATACGCGGTCCCAGTATCCACGCTCCTATAAGTGCCGCTACACCACCGGTCATATGAACTGCCGTAGAGCCTGCATAATCAATAAATCCTGCTGAATTTCCAATGCTTAAATCTGACAGCCAGCCGCCGCCCCAGATCCAGTGTCCTTCGATCGGATAAATCAGAAGACTGATCAGGATACTGTAAATGATGTATGCAGAAAACTTCGTTCTCTCTGCCATAGCTCCTGACACGATCGTTGCCGCTGTCGCACAGAACATTGTGTTAAATGCTATCATCGCCCAGGATGGAATATTACTGCTGTAATCGCCTCTGCAGAACAGATCGATCGTTCCGATAAACCCGTTTCCTTCGCCCATCATCAGGCCAAATCCCAGGAACCAGTAAACCACGGAACCAAACGCAAAATCCATCAGGTTCTTCATAATAATATTTCCGGCATTCTTGGCTCTTGTAAATCCGGTTTCCACCATAGCAAAGCCTGCCTGCATAAAAAAGAGCAGCTATTTCCATTTTCTCTTCTATAACGCTCCTGTACCACGCTCACCTGTACGGATCCGGATCGCATCCTCCACATCATAAACAAAAATCTTACCGTCACCGTAGCTTCCGGTATTGATTTCTTTTACAACCCGGTCGATGATTGTCTCGCTCACCTGATCCTCCACGACAGTCTCAACTCTTACCTTCGGAAGCAGGTTCATGCTGTACTCCGTCCCTCTGTAAAGTCGCTTAAATCCCTTCTGTGTACCATACCCCATGATATTGGAAATCATGACACCATTTGCATGGCATTCATCCAGAATCACTTTCAGATCCTCCAGTTTTTCCGGCTTGATAATCATTTCCAGTTTCTTCATAAATGTAACCTCCTTCGTTTTTCTCCATCCATAACCGTTTGCACAGCTGTATGGTAAAAAACGAGGGTATTCCTTCTCTGGAACACCCTCGTTCTTTATAGCTACAGATTATACACCAAAATATCCCATTGTCAAACCTCAATTTCTTTATTCGAAATATTTTGTATGATTTGTGCATATCTTTTATTATTTTCAATACAATTTATACATTTTTACTAACTCATTTTAAAAAAATATGAAAACGCTTGTGCGTGTTCATATTTTATTCATCCATCATTAAAGAATTTTTCATTATACTCTCATTTTTTCTTCATTTCTTTTCCGTATACTAAGTCCATCATAAGAAAACAAAGCGAATCAGTATACTTTCAAATAAACTTTTTCATAATACTGCCAGGCAGACACTGCCTGGCATCCTCCTTTTTACGGGAGTTTTTTAATTTTATAAATCTGCACGGCTCTGAACAGTTATACTTCAAACAATAAATCCCCATAGGACGGCATCGGCCATTCTTCCTTGTCTACGATCATCTCCAGCTTATCCACAGGAATGCGAAGCTGTTCCATAGCTGCAACCACTGTTTTGTAATAATACTCCGCCTGCTCCCTGCCTGCTGCCATCCCTGCAGCATTCTCAGTCACTTCCTCAAGTCTGGCAAGAGCCATTTTGGTGGCTGTCAGCTGCGCTGTCGTCTCTTTAAGCAGATTCATAGGCACTGTCACATCTGCACCCGCCTGCCTGATTTCGTTTGCTGTTCCCGCCAGATTTCTGGCAAAACGCATAACAGCAGGAATGATATGCTTACTGGCAATATCGATCATGGCCCTGGCCTCGATATTGATCGCCTTGGCATAACCCTCATACTGGATCTCCACACGTGACTCCAGTTCTGCTCTGGTAAATACGCCAAACTTTTCAAACAGGTTCACTGCTTTATCCGTAATGAGGGCAGGTATCGCCTCTACCATGGACTTTATGTTCGGCAGACCTCTTCTCTTAGCCTCTTCAACCCACTCCTCCGAATAGCCGTTACCATTAAACACGATTCTCTGATACTTCTCTGCCAGCTCTTTTATCATATCATGAACTGCCAGATCAAAGTCTTCTGCCTTCTCCAGCACGTCACAGGCCTCTGCAAACGATTCTGCTACGATCGTATTAATGACTACATTACATTCTGCCACAGAGTCTCTGGAGCCTACCATACGAAATTCAAACTTGTTTCCCGTAAATGCAAACGGCGATGTTCTGTTTCTGTCAGTGGCATCCTTGGCAAAATCCGGGAGCGTTTTTACCCCGGTATGCAGCTTACCGCCCTTCAGGCTGTGCGTAGCTGTTCCTGTGCTGATCAGCTGTGCCATCACATCCTCCAGCTGTTCTCCCAGAAATACAGAAATGATCGCAGGAGGAGCCTCATTGGCACCCAGACGGTGGTCATTTCCCACATCTGCCGCCGATTCACGCAGCAGATCTGCATGGCGGTCTACCGCACGAAGAATGCACATGATAATCAGAAGAAACTGAATGTTATCATGAGGAGTCCTGCCCGGATCCAGCAGATTGATTCCGTCATCTGTGGTAAGGGACCAGTTATTGTGCTTTCCGGAACCATTCACTCCTGCAAAAGGCTTCTCGTGGAGCAGACACTGCAGTCCGTGTTCCTCTGCCACCCGCTTTAATGTCTCCATGATAATCTGGTTATGATCCGCTGCCACATTGCACTGCGCATAGATCGGGGCCAGCTCGTGCTGTGCAGGTGCCACTTCATTATGCTGTGTCTTTGCAGAAACGCCCAGTTTCCAGAGCTCACGGTTTACATCCCGCATAAATGAGGCAATCTTCGGCCGGATGACACCGAAATAGTGGTCATCCAGTTCCTGTCCTTTCGGCGGCATAGCCCCAAAAAGTGTCCTGCCGGTAAAGATCAGATCCTTGCGCTTCAGATATTTCTCACGGGATACGATAAAATATTCCTGCTCTACCCCCACAGACGGAACCACCTTCCTGGATGTCGTGTTTCCGAACAGGCGCAGCAGACGCAGAGACTGCTTCTGAACAGCTTCCATGGACCGCAGCAAAGGCGTCTTCTGATCCAGTGCCTCGCCTGTATAGGAGCAGAATGCTGTCGGTATGCACAGAATCGGACCGGCCTCATCCTCACGGACAAATGCCGGAGATGTACAGTCCCATGCAGTGTAACCCCTCGCCTCAAAAGTCGCTCGAAGACCGCCCGAAGGAAAAGAAGATGCATCCGGTTCTCCCTTGATCAGCTCCTTGCCGGAGAATTCCATCAGGACGGATCCTTCCTCATCCGGTGCTGTGATAAAGGAATCATGCTTCTCAGCCGTAAATCCTGTCAGCGGCTGGAACCAGTGGGTATAGTGTGTGGCACCCTTTTCCACTGCCCAGTCTTTCATTGCTCCTGCCACGACCTCTGCAGTCATGGCATCCAGCTCTTTTCCATCATCGATCGTCTTATGAAGCTCTTTGTATACCTTTTTCGGCAAGCGCTCCTGCATCACTTTATCATTAAACACATTCTGTCCGAAAATCTCCGCAACATTCATCTTATCGCTCATCTTTTTCCTCCGATACCTTAGTACTACGCACATGATATCGCAATTTATTAAAAAAAGCAAGCAAAAGAGACGCTTCCATGTCTCTCCTGCCTGCCTTGTCAGTTAGTAACTGTTCAGAGTCCATTAGCAAAACCGCCTCTGCGAGGCTTTCCTTTTGCTCATGCAGGGCTCTCGCCCTTCATTTACACTTCAAAGATCAGATCACCATAAGATGGCATCGGCCATACATCCTTGTCAACGATCATCTCCAGCTTATCAACAGGAGCACGAAGACTTTCCATTGCCGGCATAATGACTTCATGGAAGAACACTGCCTGCTCTGCACCTTCTTCCTTCATTGCTGCCTCTGCATCCAGCTCGACCAGCTTCGCCAGTGCTGCCTTCGTCTCCTCTAACAGATCACTCACATCTTTCAGAAGTGCAGACTGAACCGTCGCCTTTGCTCCTGCCGCAGTTACAGCAATGACCGTATCCGCCAGGCTCTTCGTATAAGATACCACTGCCGGAATGATCTGCTTGCTTGCCACATCAATCATCGTCTTTGCTTCGATGTTGATCGCTTTTGCATAATTTTCGTATTTAATCTCCACACGGGACTCCAGCTCTGCTTTTGTGAATACACCAAAACGCCCGAACATGGCAATCGCTTTTTCACTTGTCAATACCGGAATGGCTTCTACCATAGACTTGATATTTGGAAGTCCTCTTCTCTCTGCCTCGGCAACCCACTCATCGGAATAACCGTTTCCGTTGAATACGATCCTCTGATGCTCTGTCGCCTGTTTCTTGATCAGATCATGGACAGCCATTTCGAAATCATCTGCATTTTCCAGAATATCGCACGCATCCGCAAATGCCTCTGCTACAATTGTATTCAGCACGATATTCGGACCTGCGATCGAATCCCTGGCCCCAACCATACGGAACTCAAATTTATTGCCTGTAAAGGCAAACGGTGATGTCCGGTTACGGTCAGTTGCATCCTTGGCAAAATCAGGAAGTGTCTTAACACCCGTCTGAAGCACGCCACCCTTTAAACTGTGTGTAGCTGTACCTGTACTGATCAGCTGCTCCAGCACATCCTCCAGCTGTTCCCCCAGAAATACGGAGATAATCGCAGGCGGTGCCTCATTTGCTCCCAGTCTGTGATCATTTCCGGGATCTGCTGCTGATTCACGGAGCAGATCTGCATGTTCATCAACTGCTCTTAAGATACAGGTCAGGACAAGAAGAAACTGGATATTTTCATGAGGTGTCTTACCCGGATCGAGCAGATTGATACCATCGTCCGTAGTGATCGACCAGTTGTTATGTTTACCGGAACCGTTCACTCCTGCAAAAGGTTTCTCATGGAGCAGGCACTGCAGTCCGTGCTGACATGCCACCTTCTTTAAGGTCTTCATAACCAGCTGATTATGATCTACTGCGATATTGGCCTCCGCATAGATCGGTGCCAGCTCATGCTGTGCCGGTGCCACTTCATTGTGCTGGGTCTTGGCGGATACTCCCAGCTTCCACAGCTCCTCATTCACATCCTTCATAAAAGAGGCAATGCGCTGTCTGATCGTACCAAAATAATGGTCATCCAGCTCCTGTCCCTTTGGCGGCATCGCACCAAAAAGGGTACGTCCTGTAAAGATCAGATCTTTTCTCTTTAAATATTTCTGTTTATCTACCAGGAAATACTCCTGCTCCGGTCCCACGGAAGGTGTTACCTTCTTAGAAGTCGTATTTCCAAACAGCCTTAACAGTCGAAGAGCCTGTTCATTGATTGCCTCCATGGAGCGAAGAAGAGGTGTCTTCTGGTCGAGGGCCTCACCTGTATAGGAACAGAAAGCAGTCGGGATACAGAGAATGGCTCCAGCCGCGTCTTCCCTGACATATGCCGGTGAAGTACAATCCCAGGCTGTATATCCTCTCGCCTCAAAGGTAGCTCTCAGTCCTCCTGACGGGAACGAGGAGGCATCCGGCTCACCCTTGATCAGCTCCTTACCTGAAAACTCCATCAATATGGTTCCGTCTTCTCTCGGCGCAGTAATGAAAGAGTCGTGCTTTTCTGCTGTCATACCGGTCAGCGGCTGGAAAATGTGGGTATAATGGGTAGCTCCTTTTTCCACTGCCCAGTTTTTCATGGCCTCAGCCACTACATCCGCAACCATGGGGTCTAATTCTTTCCCCTCTTTCATCGTTTTCTTCAGCTCTTTGTAAACCTTCTTTGGCAGACGCTCCTGCATGACTTTGTCATTAAATACATTTTCACCAAAGATTTCTGCAACATTCATTTTTTCACTCATTTGCTCCTCATCCTTTCTGTAAAGGAAATAAACACATCCCCCTGAGGGCTCCGACAGAAAACACAAAAGAGTGATCTGTATCATCCGGAGGTTTTTGTGATACAGGAAATTCTATATCATAAAAAGGCGCTCCACCCGTAAGTGGAACGCCTTTGTTCGCCTGCATTTATTTACCTGATTTAGAATCTGTATATAAAATACTCTATTTTTCCAAAAAAAGCAAGCAAAATTTTTATCTTTTTTAATCAACTCAAAAGAGCCGGTTACTGTTCACTCTGTGACACGATCATGCCTTGTCGATCGAACCGAAAATCTCCATTTTCTCTTTTACAGTAGCCTTGATTGCTTCGAATCCAGGAGCCAGAAGCTTACGCGGGTCAAATCCCTTGCCCTGCTGATCCTTTCCAGCCTCGATGTACTCACGTGTAGCTGCTGCAAATGCAAGCTGACACTCTGTATTTACATTAATCTTAGCTACGCCAAGGCTGATCGCTTTCTTGATCATGTCTGTCGGGATACCTGTACCACCGTGAAGAACGAGAGGCATGTCCCCGGTACGCTGCTGAACAGCATCCAGAGTCTCAAAGCTTAAGCCCTTCCAGTTTTCCGGATATTTTCCGTGAATGTTTCCGATACCTGCTGCCAGGAAGTCAATTCCCAGATCTGCGATTCTCTTGCACTCTTCCGGATCTGCACACTCACCCATACCTACGACACCATCTTCCTCGCCGCCGATGGATCCAACCTCTGCCTCCAGAGACATTCCGTGCTCTGCACAGATCTCTACAAGCTTCTTGGTGTTTGCAACATTTTCGTCAATCGGGCTGTGAGAACCATCATACATGATGGATGAAAAGCCTGCTTCTACACATTTCAGACATCCTTCGTAGCTGCCGTGATCCAGATGAAGTGCTACAGGAACCGTAATATTCAGCTCTTCCAGCATTCCGTTTACCATACCTACGACAGTCTTGTATCCTGCCATGTACTTTCCTGCACCTTCAGATACGCCAAGGATTACAGGGGAATTGTTCTCCTGTGCTGTGAGCAGGATTGCCTTTGTCCACTCCAGGTTATTGATATTGAACTGTCCTACTGCATAGTGACCTGCTTTTGCTTTCTGTAACATTTCTTTTGCTGATACTAACATAGTCTTTTTCCTCCATTTTCTTAATAAATACGCAACTGTTCCGCATATTCATACGTTCCAGTCCCACACCTCGAACTGGCTGACGTGTGAATCGTAACGTCCCACGCACTCTATTCTTTTACATTATAACCCAGTTTTTCAAAAAAAGAAATAGCTATTTACATGAAATTAACGGTTTATCACTAATGGTTGATCATCTCATCCACATTTTCTGACGTTACGATTCTGTGATGAAGACGGATATAGGTTCCATCCTGCAGTTCCTGCGGCAGTTCCGTATGGCACCCCAGCACACAGGCAAGCGCCAGCATGCTCTCCGCCTGGCCTTTTGCATCGTTTATAACTGTCCCGGCCATCGTGCCCTCCTTCACCGCCTCCAGGGCAGCATCATTTCCATCAATTCCCACAATGACAGGGAATACACTTCTTCCCGACTCCTTCCAGGCATCAATGGCTCCAAGTGCCATATCGTCATTATTGCAAAGCACCAGCTCAATTTCATCCCCAAACTCATTGATCCACAGATTCATTTTTGTCTGTGCCTGTGCCCTGTTCCAGTTTGCGATTTCATCCCCCAGCTTTTCCAGCAGAATTCCGGCATCCGTAATCGTCTTCACACAATATTCCGTACGGATGAGCGCATCCTGATGGCCTGCTTCTCCTTCCAGCATCACATACTGCAGCTTTCCATCCCTGTTGCGGTCATAGACGGTGATTCCATTCTCCCCGCCACACAGCCGGGTAATGATCTCACCCTGCATGATACCGGATTTCTGTGGTTCAGACCCTACATAATACAGCTTGTCCCAGCGCCTGAGATCCTCCTGTACCAGTTCTCTGTTGAAAAAGATGACCGGGACGTCTGCATTTTTTGCTTTATCAATGATCATGGTGGCATCTGTCCTGTCAACGATATTGACACACAGAATATCACATCCGGAGTCAATAAAGTCTGCCACCTGGTCATTCTGAACATTCTGCTTTCCCCCGGCACCTGCCACTTCGACTGTGATCGAGATTCCCGTCTCCTTTTCCTTCTGCTTTGCCGCTGTCTGAAAATCCTGTATAACACTTAAAATAAACGTATCATACTGATCATATGCACAGATTCCGATTTTCAGGTTCCGGGGCATGCCTCTTTTTTCCTTTCTGAATTCTCCTGAGCATCCTGCCATGAAAAGCACTGCACACAGGAGCAGTATTGCTGCATTGCCTGTCCTCTTCATATCTTCTCCCTGGTTTCTACTGAATGATAGGATAAAGAAGCCTCTCATTTTCCGGTTCATGCAGAGTTTCACCGGTCACTCTGTGGTAATCGATCTCCTTGGGCTCCCCTGCTCCTCCTTTGCGTATCTTCTGTATTAAGGTATCGACTGCCTCGTACCCCATGTTAAATTCGTTCTGGAATACGATCCCCTGAATCAGGCCCTGATCCAGAGCAGACACGATCCGACGGCTGCTCCCGATTCCATAAACCTTCCTGTTTTCCAGAGATTCTCCAACGATATTTACCGTCATCTCAAGTCCTGTATCGTCAAGTGCAGCCAGTATCTGTGTCCCGCTGCTCTCAAGCACGCGGCTCATGGACTCCCTGCTGGGATACACCACCTGCTCCACCTCACGCCCTGCACTGGCACAGGCATTCCGGAATCCCTCAAGACGGTCACGTCTGCTGCTTCTGTTGTCTCCGATCTGAACCACCGTAATCGGAACGCTCTCATCCTCTTTTTCCATAATAAGGCGTGCCAGTTCTTCCCCCATTTTATATGAATCTGCTGCCACGCATGGAAGAGATTCATCCCTTTCGATCCGGCTCTCCACCAGCACAATCGGTACCACATTTGCCATCGTGGTAATATACCCGGACATCTGATGACTGTCTGTCACGGCTGCCACCATTCCCTCTGTCCCATTCGCGCGCTCACGGTCCATCTGCTCTTTTTGTTCCTCACTGTCATTTGTCCCTGAGAGGATCACAAAATTTACCAGAGCCCCAAAGTCGGATGCAGCCTGATCAACCCCCTGTCGGAACGCTATCCATCTTTCATCTGTGCTCCCGTAAACCACTACAGATATATTTACTCTTTGTCCACTTGTCTGAAAAGAATCCATGTAAACATAGGAAACCACAGAAAGGAGAATCAGAAGTCCGGTGACAGCTCCCACTGCCAGCCAGTTTTTCCTGTTCATGCTTTCCTTCCCTCCTTTGCAAACGATCTGGGAAGATGGATTCTGACGCACGTTCCCACATCCGGTTCACTGTGAATTTCCAGACCATATGCGTCCCCGAAATACAGGCGGATTCTCTGGTGCACATTCAAAAGTCCAACACCGGAACCTTTCTTGTGAACGCGATCATTGTCTGTCAGAAGATAATCTACGATCTCCTGTGGCATCCCCGGACCATTATCGTCCACATCAATATAAATATCTCCATCCTTCTCATATCCATGCACACGGATGATTCCGTCACCGTCCATCGATTCCATGCCGTAGTAGATCGCATTTTCCAGTATTGGCTGGATGACCAGCTTGATCGTGCTGTATTGCAGAATTCTCTTCTCCATCTCCATACTGAATACAAACCGGTTTTTATAGCGTACTTTCTGAATGTTCATATAGTTTCTGGCATGCTCTGCCTCATCCGCAATGCTGATGATCGTCTTCCCCTTGCTGATACTGATCCGAAATAGCCGGGACAGAGCCGTTACCATGGAAATGGCCTCTTTATACTGTTCCCCCTCAATCATCCATACGATCGAGTCCAGTGTATTGTACAGGAAATGCGGATTGATCTGGGACTGAAGCGCATCCAGTTCTGTTTTTCTTTTTGCCTCCTGCTCCATTACCATATCATCCATCAGCCTTCTCATCTGTGCAACCACGGAGCGTATGGTTCTTCCCAGATGACGGATCTCCTGAGAGCCTCCCTCATAGATTTCCATTGTCAGATTCCCGCGCTCAAGTTCCTTCACGGACTCCTCCAGATGGCGGATCGGATCGGTGATTTTACCTGATACAAAAATATTCAGCATAACCATGCATAAGATGGTAAAGATAACAATAATTAAAACGAATATCCTCATCTGGTTCAGGTCGAGGTAAAATTCATCCTTTGGAACAACATTCACAATCTTCCATCCCGTATATCCCATGGTTTTCACTGTCACCAGACGTTCCTCTCCCTGGAAAGTCTCCGTGTGGCTTCCATCTTCATACTTTGCAGCCATCAGATTATTCTCCGTATTCAGGTTGGCATAGATTGCCTTTTGTCTGGGATGATAGATGATTTCGCCGGAACCGTCAATCAGATAGGTATACCCCGATCCTCCTGAATTCACTTTTTCAAAAAGCTGCTCGATCCCGCTGTAATCCATATCCACCAGAAGGACGCCACGGCTGGTCTCTCCGTTTCTCGTCAATTCTACAATACGGCTCAGAGAAATCACCCAGTAATACCTGGACGTACTGTCTGTGAACAGATTCTGGACATGAGGAGTTGAAAAATGCAGATTTTCAATTTCGTCATTTGCCTTGCGAAACCACCCCTGATCTACCACATCCACATCCTTTTTCAGGCTGGCAACAGGTGTTGCCGACACCAGACTTCCATCTTTCTCAAAACAGGCGATGCTGACCAGCCCATCCTTATTTGCTTCATACAGAAGATTCATCTCTCCGTCAAGATTCTTTGAAGACAGGTCCACATTTTTTATCACACAGTAATACATAGAGTTCGAAATTCTCATCATATTGCGGACATTTGTTTCCAGGTTCAGGCTCACCTGATTGATCAGCTGCTCATTGTTTTTATCGATCAGATTCTCTGTACCGATACTGAATCTGGTATAGAGCAGTATTGCGGCAAATCCCAGAGAGATAATTGAAACAATTGTGAATGATACTGCAGTAATCTGGCTGATGCTTGCCGTCTGATAATAGTCTTTTATCCGCCACCAGATCTTCTTAATCTTCGCTTTCATGATTCTCCATTTTGCTCATTCTGTATTTTGTCGGGGACATACCGTATTTTTTCCGAAACACATAACTGAAGTAATTCGGCTCCGTATATCCCACCTCTCCCGCTATTACATAGGTCTTTTCCTGAGTATTGTTTAAAAGTTCCAGTGCGGCTTCCATTCTTACATTCGTCAGATACATAACAAAACTCTGCCCTGTCTCCTTTTTGAAGATCGTAGAAAAATATGCCGCACTTACGTTCAGATAATTAGAGAGAATCTCCACCGACAGATTACTGTCCGCATAGTTCTCCTGAATAAACTGCTTTGCTTTTTCCGTGAGCAGCTTTGTCGAATCTGTCTGCTCCTGACGAATCAGGGACCGGAATTTCATACACACATTGTACAGCCACTCTCCCAGGGAATCAAGAGAATCAAACTTTGCGATTTCCTGGTAAAAATCCATATTTCCACCGAAAATCTCTTCCAGATTCAGATGATAAGAGCGCCCCAGTTTCAAAAGCTCTGTTACAAGTTCCATCATGGCAACCTGATAGCGGTGCAGTGAAATATTGGAATGCTTAAACTTTCCCATCAGCTCTTCGACTGCTTCTCTTACCTCATGCTGCCTGCCCAGCTTTACTGCTTTTGTAACCTTCTGTATATCCTGATCATCCAGTACAAAGTCCCTGCTCGGTGCCGGCTGAATATCACGAATATAAATAGCCTGGTTTGGTTCCAGTAATACCCGATAGTCTACGGCATCCACTGCCCCCTGATAGGAAACGGCAAGATTCCCGAGTCCCGTAACTGCCTGGCCGATTCCCGCTGTCACATTGACCTCCAGCAGCCGGTTCGCTTCTTTGCAGATCTGATTCATTTCCTGAATCTCCTTCTTCACCTCAGCTGCTTCTTCCAGCAGCATGATAACAGCTACCAGATCAAGATATAGAAAGCTCCTGAAATCGGTCCGCTTTTTCGTATTCTCATTTATGATCTGCTTCAATGACAGATTTATAAGGCTTCGCCTTTCCATCGCCTGCTCTCCCATATCCGCCCGAAAGACAGCAACCGAATAAAATGGCGCATCCAGATTCACTTCGTAGGACTCGTTCATCTCCTCAATCAGTTCATCTGATATCTTTCCTTCCAGCAGACCTGCCATAAACTGCTCCTTCATGACCGGCAGGCTCTTCTGATAGTATTCATAAAGCTTCTCATGGTTCCGTTTCTCATCGATCTCTGCATCCAGATTCTTCTTTATTCTCAAAAACACATTCCTGAGTTCTTCCGAATCAATCGGTTTTAAAATATATTCTTCTACTTCCAGTTTGATCGCTTCTCTCGCATATTCAAATTCGTCAAATCCGGAAAAAATGACAATTCTGATATTCCTTTGCGATTCTTTCATTTTACGGCAAAGGGTAAGACCATCCATGAAAGGCATCATAATATCTGTCATCACGACATCCGGACTCAGCTTTTCTGCCAGTTCCAGTGCCTCTTCACCATTTTCTGCAGTAGCAATTACCTCAAATCCGATTGCTTCCCAGTCTAACTTTCTTGCAATTGCCTGCCGGACAGCCTCTTCATCATCCACCAGCATCACCTTGTAAAGCCCCATCTGTTCCTTCCTCCTGTGTCTTCTCCCGTGTCTTTTCCTGAAAACATATCTGAAACTCTACTATAATTCACTTCCCGTTTTATTGCAATATCTGTTTCACAATCATTCGTTACTGTTCACTCCGTGACCGGTAACAATCATTCTTCATCACCAGTATCATCTGTCCGTTCAGCTGTCGCTTCCGGATCTTCGTCAACAGCCGGTCTGGAGAGTTTATATCCCGTCACAATCCCCATAATCATCATTCCGGCACCCACCACGGCAAAAAATATCATAAATATGACCATCAAAATCTTTTCATTGCCAGAACTGGTGGGCAGGCTTGTCAACAACTTGTATGCCATAAAAAGCAGATAAAATCCTGCCATGGCATAAATTGCCATTCTTCCTCTGTTTCTTGCGTTATCACTCATCCTGTTTCTCCTTTCCGCAAAGTCTGCAATGTATGCTAAGAAAGGCAGAACCGGACAACTTATTCCGGCTCTGCCCTATTATTATGCTCTGATACCGCAAAGAATTATTTACGAACCAGATATTTTCTCATATCGATGGAGCATGCTGCAAGGATGATCAGACCCTTGATGATATACTGCATGTTCTGGTCGATTGACAGGAAGGTCAGTGCAACGAAGATGATTCGAAGAACGAATACACCAAGTACGATACCGCTGATCTTACCAGTACCACCGACGAAGGATACACCACCGATTACGCAGGCTGCGATCGCATCACACTCGTAGTTCAGACCGGTCTGTGCGGTGTTGGAACCGATACGTGCGGACTCGATGAAACCTGTGATACCATACATAGCACCTGCCAGTGTGTGTACCAGGATTGTTGTCAGACCTACATTAACACCGGATACGTTTGCTGCTTCCGGGTTGGAACCTACAGCAAACATATTCTTACCAAAGGATGTCTTGTTCCAGATGAACCACATTGCGATTACGCAGATGAGTGCATACCAGATATAGTTCGGAATCGGAACCTTGCCCAGAGATACGATACTTCCTGTTACAAAGTTCTTAAAGGATGAATCCAGACCGGACAGCGGCTGTCCATTGTTTCCGTTCAGCATGATGTACATCAACAGGACACCATAAGTGATCAGCTGAGTAGCCAGCGTTACGATGAACGGATGCAGCTTAAAGTGTGCAACGAAGAAACCGTTGACTGCACCAACGATGGCACCGACAACCATAACAATCAGGATTACCACCGGAATCGGCAGAGGCTGCAGATTCGGGAAGATCTTTGTAGCGTAATCCATAGACTGAAGCAGGGATGCCGAGATACATGCGGTAAGACCTACAACACGTCCTGCAGAAAGGTCGGTACCTGTCAGTACGATACATCCACCGATACCAAGAGCGATCGGAAGGTTCGCCGCTGACAGAGAAACAATGTTTACGATAGATCCTGTGCTCAGGAAATTATGATTTTTTACATAAGTATAAATAACTGCAAGAATAATCAGTATGTACAGTGCATTGTTCAGAAGCGTTTCCTTTACATAATTGCCCTTATCCTTGCTGTCCATTGCTTTAAAATTTGCAAGGTTTGTTTTAAAATTTTCTACAAATGCGATTTTCACGTATCTCAGCCTCCTTATACATATTTTGCTGCAAGAGTCATGATTTCTTCCTGTGACGTATTACGGGCATCTACTTCGCCTGCCAGACGTCCGCCGGACATAACCAGAATACGGTCACAGATACCAAGCAGCTCCGGCATCTCTGAAGATACCACCAGGACGATTTTGCCCTTGTTTGCCAAATCCAGAATCAACTGGTAAATCTCATATTTCGCACCTACGTCGATACCACGGGTAGGCTCATCCAGAAGCAGTACCTCAGGCTCTGTCAGCAGCCAGCGGCTTAAGATAACCTTCTGCTGGTTACCACCGGAAAGAGAGCGGATCTTCGTCTCCTGTGTAGGAGTCTTTGTACGCATCTTCCCAATGTATTCCTGAGTGTCTTTCCTCATGGACTTCTCACTCAGGTAAAATCCTTTTTTATGTCTCTTCAAGCTGGAAATAACCGTATTTTCGCGAATATTCAGAATAGCAAAGATACCTGTCGCACGTCTCTCCTCTGTCAGCAGGGCAAAGCCGTTCTTAATCGATTCGCGGGCATTTCTGTTGAGAACCTGTTTGCCGTCCAGCTTAATCGTACCTGACTTTCTCGTCGCGATACCGAAGATGTTCTCCAGTGTCTCGGTACGTCCGCTTCCATCCAGACCTGCCAGACCTACGATCTCACCTCTGCGTGCCTTGAAGGAAACATCCTTCAGAAGGGAATACTGTGCAGTAAGGTTCTCTACCTCTAATGCATAGTCCCCCGGCTTATTCGTCTTCGGCGGGAACTGGTTCGTCAGCTCACGTCCTACCATCAGACGGATGATCTCATCCATCGTCATTTCCTTTGCAGGCTTCGTCGCTACCCATGTACCATCTCGCATGACGGTGATCTCGTCAGATATCCGAAGGATCTCCGCCATCTTGTGGGAAATGTAAATAATACCCACGCCACGGTCTCTCAGCATATTTATAATCTTAAATAAGTGCTCTACCTCTTCTTCTGTCAAAGAAGATGTCGGCTCATCGAACACGATAACTTTCGAATTAAATGAAACTGCCTTTGCAATCTCTACCATCTGGCGTTGGGAAACCGGCATCGTGCTCATGATCCTTCTCGGATCCACATCAATTTCCAGTTCTTCAAACACTTTCAATGTATCATTATATGCCTTTTTGTCGTCTGTCATAATGCCGCCGATTTTAGGAAAACGTCCAAGCCAGAGATTATCCATTACACTTCGTTTCAGCGCCTGGTTCAGCTCCTGATGAACCATGGCAACACCATTTTCCAATGCTTCCTTTGAACTCTTGAAATTAATCTCTTTCCCCTCAAGGAAAATTTCCCCGCCATCCTTTGCATACATTCCAAACAGGCATTTCATCAGTGTGGATTTCCCGGCACCGTTTTCGCCCATCAGCGCATGAACCGTTCCCCTCTTCACTGTCAGCGAAACGTTATCCAGCGCCTTTACGCCCGGGAACTCCTTGGAGATGTTTTTCATCTCAAGCAAAACCTCATGCTCCATATCCTGACCTCCTGTCTTTTATACCTAAGAAACAGCCGCCAACCATGTGGCGGCTGTCCTCCTGTATTACTTTTATTATGCAACCTGCATAATGCTTTCGAGTCTCGCCCTTTGCTGCCCTCTCATATTTCTTAATGATTCAATCATTCTCCTGTGTACATAGCGTACGGGATGTAGATCTTGTTAGCTACGTTCGCAGAGATGTTGTAGCTGTCAGTGTTAGCCATAACATCCTGTCCGGAACCTGCATTCTTAACCAGATCTGCGATACATGCTGCCATACCTTCAGCATCCTGCTTGATCGTACCTGTCATCTTGCCATCAGCGATCAGCTGCTTAGCTGCATCTGTAGCGTCAACACCGAATACAGGGATCGTTGTGCAGTCTGCTGTTCCCAGGTTGTATCCCTTGTCATTCAGAGCGGAGATAGCACCCTCAGCCATACCATCGTTGTTGCAGATAACCAGCTCGATCATGTTGCCATTGTCCTCATTGTACTGGGACAGGTTTGTTGTCATGTAGTTGTTAGCTGCTGTTGCGCTCCAGTTACCATCCTGGTCAACCTGATATTTGTCTGCGTTGGAAGCATCAAAGTACTCAAGCTCCGGCTTTCCAGCTGCTGTCAGAACTGCGTTTGCATCTTCTACACCATACTGTGTACGGTAAATAGCCTCTACGTTACCAAGCTGTCCCATGAACATTGCATAGGAAATCTTGCCGTCGCCGTTTAAGTCAACAGCGTCAAAGTTCTCAACCAGGTACTCACCGATCATCTTACCCTGCATATGACCTGCTTCCGGAGCATCTGTTCCTACGAAAGCACACTTGTCATAGCTTCCAAGTACCTGTCCCTCTTCCTCGTCAGTCTCAACTGCACGGTTGAAGAAGATTACAGGAACGCCTGCTGCAGAAGCCTTGTCAACGATCTGCTGGGAAGCGTCTACAGAACCGGAAGTAACGATGTTAACTACCAGTACATTAGCGCCTGTCTGAAGAGCGGTATCGATCTGCTCGTTCTGTGTTGTCTGGTTGCTGTTAGCGTCAAAGTCCTGATATTTAACTCCCAGTCCATCGAGTGCGCCATCCAGAGCGGTACGTACAGATGAGATGTAGGTATCAGAGAATGTGTAGTAGAAAACTGCTACGTTTGCATCTGCCAGGTCAACACCTGCATCTTCCACTGCTTCTGCTACGCTTTCTGCCTCTGTGTCTGCTGCAGCTGCCTCTGTTTCTGCTGCTGCTTCTGTTGCTGCTGTTGTCTCAGCTGGTTTTTTGCTTCCGCATCCTGCTACCATAGTTGCTACCATAGCAGTTGCAAGTAATGCGCTGATTACTTTCTTCTTCATTTTATATATCCTCCTGTATAAATATTCTCCGCAGGGGACCATCCCCCACGAGGTGTAGCTCTATTATAACAGGCATAGCTTCAGAAAACCATATAAATTTCTTTGGTTCACTATCAAATTTATTAAATATCCATTATTTTTTAATTATTTTATTGTCATAATGCCGGATTTTTTTCTCTGTATGTTGCGGTTTCTTCTATTCATTCGTTATTCTGTATATATTTCACCAGACTTCGGTATTCTTTTCTGATTCAATGGAGTCTTCCGCCCGGGACCAGCAGGTGCTCCTGTTATCCTTCTTTGCCATGATCGAAATCGCATGCTTATGGTTTCTGACGATCACCTCACGATGATTGCCTCCGAACTCTCCGTCAAGTGTCCACGGAATCTCTTCCTCCGACTCAAAAACGACACGGGATGCTTTCCTTGTACAGATCAGCTTATGATCCATTTCCTGCAGCAGAATCGCCCCCAGGATTTCCTGAAGCTCTATGGGGTTTTTGGGCATCCTGATCAACGTCACCTCAAAGACACCATCATCAAGCTGGACATTTTTTCCTGTAATATTCTTAAATCCTCCTACTGACCGGGAATTCGTCACCATTCCAAAGATAAAGTCATCCTCCATCTGCTCTTCACCTGTACTGATCTTCATATGATAGGATTTCAGATTAAATAAACGCTTTGCCCCCTCCAGAACATAAGCCAGATGCCCCAGCACGTTCTTTACCTCCTGACGGGTCTGATAGGACACATCGGTAAATGCACCAAAGGCCGCGATATAGACGAAATAATTCTCATTAAATCCTCCGATATCACAGGCACAGGGCTGACTCTGCATAATATATCCTGCTGCCTCCTTCATATTTCTCGGAAGTCCCAGGCTCCCCGCGAAATCGTTCGTACTGCCCGCCGGAATATACCCCACAGGGCAGCGTTCCTCCGGCTTTCTTGCCATCATTCCGGTAATGACCTCATCCAGCGTTCCGTCACCGCCACTGCATACGATCAGGTCATATTTTTTTGCCTGTCTTCGGGTCACCTGACATGCATCCATCTCCCGCTGCGTGATATGCACAGTCACTTTCCTGTCATTCTTTATAAAAATATCAATAATATCCATCAGATGATTTTTTATAAAACCTTTTCCTGACTTCGGATTCACAATAAACAGAATCTTCTGCTTCTTTCCGGCCATTTTCTATCTGCCCCCGTTCAGAGTATTCTCAACTGTTCAGAGTCCATTCGCAAGCCTCTACGAGGCTTTCCTTTTAACTCCTTTTGCTCATGCCAGGATCTGAACAGATATCATATATGATGTTGTGGTCAAAAGCATTTGACCCCATGATGCCTTCGGATTTTTCATGCAAGCATGAAAATCATGACCTTTTGACCCTGGCATCATTATAATAGTTATAAACAAAAGTATCAACAACAAATCCGAAAATCATTCGGCATCATCTTAGTTAAATAAAAAAATGGAGGCGATAACACTTGAATTTACGAAAGATTCACCTTAAACGATGTCTGGTTTCCGTCGGATTAACCGCATTTTTTCTGACCGGTATGACATCCCATGCATCTTCTGTAGAAACACACGGAACGGGCTATCGCAGTATATCTGAATATCTGCCTGAAGAAATGACAAAGCAGCCCATCCGGAAACAAAGCAGAGAGGCTGACAGCCTTCCGGCTGTCTTCGATCCCAGAAAATCAGAGACTTACCTTACCCGGGTAAAAAACCAGGGCGGCACCGGCTGCTGCTGGGTATTTTCTTCTCTGGACAGCGCAGAAATGTCTGCCATTAAAAACGGAGAAAAACCTTCTGATTTTGCACTGTCTGTATGGCAGACGGTCTACTTCCATTACAACCGCGTGACGGATCCCATGGGACTGACGGAAGGTGACAAAAATTTTCTTTCCGGCACTGACATTCTCGACAAGGGAGGAAACACACTGATATTAACCATGACACTGGCTCAGGGGATCTCTCCTGCTGATGAGGACGTTGCGCCTCTGAAAGATATGATGGCAGCATGGGAAAAGGATAAATACCAGGTATCTCTCCCTGACTCCAAGGCCTATCAGGGATATCGCCTGAAGGAATCCACCTCTGTCATGCAGAGTGATATTCCCGGAATAAAGAAAGCACTTCTGAAGTATGGTGCGGGAACCATCAGCTACTATGCAGATCATGAACAGGAAAAATGGTGGAATGCCTCTACAAATGGTATGTATGTGGGAGATTCCGGGCTGATTGGAAACCATTCCGTTACTGTTGTAGGATGGGATGATCATTTTCCGAAAGAAGATTTCGGGACACAGCTGCCTCCTCAGGATGGCGCCTGGCTGGTAAAAAACACCTGGGGAACCGAATGGGCTGACCAGGGATATTTCTGGCTTTCCTATTATGATAAGAGCTTAACCGAATCCAACACGACCGCACAGTTTTTTTCCATTACTGATATCACTGAGGACGAACACCTTTATCAATACGATGGTACTTCTAATATGGAAACCATCTACAGCAATGGAACCGCCGTTCAGGCAAACGTATTTCAGGCACAGGGATATGAATCCATTACCGATGTTTCCTTCTTCACTCTGCAGCCGGATGTAAACTATAAGGTCGAAATATACAAAGGTTATGGTCTTCGCAACGCCAATCCTACCGGCAGCGGAACCCCCCTTTTTACAGCAACCGGGAAATCAGAAACCGTTGGCTATCATACCATTTCACTGGATACTCCTCTGAAACTGGATAAAGGCGAAGAATTCTCCGTTGTACTGCATACAGGAGCACAGAATTCCGGTATCGTCATTCCTGTGGACTCTTCGTCTGACTATGGATGGTGCAGCAGCACGGCCAGTTCAAAGCCCGGTCAGAGTTTCCTTCTGCAAAATGGAACATGGACGGATATCGGTGCGAAGGGAGATATGAATCTGCGCATAAAAGCCTGTACCAGAGACAGGGATGGGGAACTTATTCTTTCCATCCGGCCGGATGCAGACGAGGAAGAAAACAACAAAAAAACTCTGACATCCGGTGATACCCTGCAGCTTTACGCAAGGACTGTTCCGGACAGCCAGACCGTTTCATGGAGTTCAGATCATCCTGACGTTGCTTCCATATCAGAAAATGGACTGATCACTGCACAGAATCCCGGAACTGCCACTATCAGTGCCTCTTTCCAGTATAAAGGCAGGGATATTACTTCACAGTTTTATATTACGGTAACAGAACCGGATCCCCCTGTACAGCCGGATGATCCGGACAAGCCGGGACAGGATCACCTGCAGCCTGTTGGACCTGAAGAACCGGACATCCCTGCCACGGATCATAAAGACCCGGATAATAAGGAAAATGTTATCACTGACACGACACAGAAAGTAACATCGATCCGTCTTTCTCTGGATTCCCCCAAAGTGGCGCCCGGTAAATCGATTGCTTTTGATATTACTGTTTTACCTGAAAATGCCTCCTGTAAGTCACTCATTTTCACCAGCAGCAATTCCGGATATGCCTCTGTAGACAATCGCGGAATCCTGCACACTACCAAAGCCGGTGCCGGAAAAACGGTCCGGATTACCGCTCAGACTACAGACGGAAGCAATCTGAAAACTGTTTACACCATTAAAATACAGAAAAAAGCTGTTAAAAAGATATCCTTTAAAAAGAAGATCTCCTCGGTAAAAGCCGGAAAAAAAGTATCCTTAAAGGTCTCGGTCCTCCCGGCTAAAGGAGCAAACACTTCGGTCCGTTACATCAGCAGCCGTCCGGAATATGCTACAGTAAACAGCAGAGGGCAGTTAAAAGCACTCCCTGCCGGAAAAGGCAAAAAAGTAAAAATCACTGCCCTATCCAGAGATGGCAGTGGGAAAAAAGCAAGTATGGTCATTCGTATCCGATAACCGGTAACTGTTCAGATTCAGACATGACATATGTTAATAGAACGTTACTATTCACACGTCAGCCAGTTCGAGGTGTTTTTTGTGAGTGTAGCGAAGCGAAAGTCACGTAAAAACCCGAGAGTAGCAGCGCGATATGATGAAGCATGCATCATATCTGTGCATCGCGAAGCGTGTTACTGTTCACTCCGTGACCAGTAACAATATAACAAAGTATGCAAGCCCCTCACTCGTGAGGGGCTTGCATACTTTGCGCGCTGAGCATGGTCAGCTTTTCTGATATCTTCAAGATCAATACTCCTGCCTCTCCATATATCTCATATAGCTGACCACCATAAGAGCGATCTTAAAGGTAAGGGCATCCTCAAAGACACGGATGTCAAGACCCGTACTTCTCTGCAGCTTCTCCAGACGGTATACCAGCGTATTTCTGTGGACATAAAGCTGTCTCGCCGTTTCTGAGACATTCAGATTGTTTTCGAAGAACTTATTGATCGTTACCATCGTCTCCTCATCAAAGGTATCCGGCATATGTTCTCCAAACACCTCTTTCATAAACATTTCACACAGCTGCACCGGAAGCTGATAAATCAGACGCCCGATTCCCAGTGCATTGTATGAGATGATATTCCTCTCCGCATAGAAGATCTTCCCCACATCCAGAGTCATCTTTGCCTCTTTATAGGATTTCGATATCTGATTGATCTCCTCAACAATGGTTCCATAGGCAATGCGAACAGCCGACATGGCTTCGGAATTGAGCATATCACGCACCATCATGGCAATTCCCTCCAGCTCCCCGTAAGATTCATCCTGATTCAGTTCTCTCACCAGAATGATACTCTTCTCATCTACAGCCGTAATGAAGTCCTTCGTACGTGATGCGAACAATGTCTTCATGGTCTCCAGCGCAATACTGTCCTTTTCCTGCCTGGTTTCGATCATAAATACAACTCTTCGTGCCTCCACATCAATGTGAAGCTTTTTGGCACGATTATAAATATCCACCAGAAGCAGATTATCCAGGAGGAGATTCTGAATAAAACTATTCTTATCAAATCTTTCCCTGTATGCTGCCAGGAGATTCTGAAGTTCACTGACAGCCACTTTTCCGATCATATAAGAATCTTCACTGATTCCTTTTGAGACCAGTACATATTCCAGTGCATCATCATCCATTACTTTAAAAAAATGATATCCCTGTATCACCTGACTGACTGCCTCAGAACCCGCAAAAGCCTTCACTGCATCTGCCGGTATATCCTCGCCGGAAAAAGTCGATACGACCACATTTCCTTGCAGTCCCAGAATACACAGATCGATTCTGGTGATTGCCCTCAATTCATCAATTGCTTTCTGTAAAACCTGACTTGATACCATCTTTCACTCCTTTATGCAAAAAACCTTCCCGATATCACTACCGGGAAGGTATAAAATATGCAGACTAGTTTGTAATCGTTACCTCAGTCTCTTTGTCAAATACATGAATCTTCTCAGCATCCAGTGCGAACTTAACCTTGTCACCTGTTCTTGCTGTTGTACGCGGGTCTACGCGTGCTGTCATCGGGAATCCCTCAACATCAAAGTATAAGAATACTTCTGCACCTAACAGCTCGTATACTCTGATCGTAGACTCAACAACAGTATCCGGTGAAGACTTGATAAAGTCTGCAGAATCATGAACGTTCTCAGGACGAATACCCATAACAACTGTCTTTCCTGCATATCCGCCGTCGATCAGTTTCTTTGCTTTCGCAGCCGGAAGCTTGATACGGAAGCTTCCTACGATCAGGTTTACATCCTGTCCCTTAACCTCTACCTTTGCATCCATGAAGTTCATCTGCGGAGAACCGATGAATCCTGCTACAAATAAGTTACCCGGATTATTGTACAGGTTCTGCGGTGTATCTACCTGCTGAACCACACCATCTTTCATAACAACGATTCTTGTACCAAGGGTCATAGCCTCTGTCTGGTCATGTGTTACATAGATGATGGTAGCGCCCAGTCTCTGATGCAGCTTGGAGATCTCGATACGCATCTGAACTCTCAGCTTTGCATCCAGGTTTGACAGCGGCTCATCCATCAGGAATACCTTAGGATCACGCACGATGGCACGTCCCATAGCAACACGCTGTCTCTGTCCACCTGACAGTGCCTTCGGCTTACGGTCTAATAATTTGTCAAGATCAAGGATCTTAGCTGCATCCTTTACCATCTTATCGATCTGATCCTTCGGAACTTTTCTCAGCTTCAGACCAAATGCCATGTTATCATATACGGTCATATGCGGATACAGTGCGTAGTTCTGGAATACCATGGCGATATCTCTGTCCTTAGGCTCGACATCATTTACGACTCTGTCACCGATCTTCAATGTACCGCTGGAGATCTCCTCAAGTCCTGCGATCATACGAAGCGTGGTAGATTTACCACATCCTGAAGGTCCTACAAAAATAATAAACTCTTTATCTTCAATTTCAAGATTAAAGTCTTTTACTGCTTCAAATCCGTTTGGATATTTTTTATTAATATGCTGCAATGATAAACTTGCCATTTCACAACCTCCTAAAATATGTACCTGTAGTTTCAACTGAGTTTAGTATACTAAAAGATGCCCCATCAGACCATACCATAATTAAACAAAGTTTTTGAAAAGACATTGTAAAATCTGCTTATGAACGGGTCAGATTTATCTATGAATGGTAATTTTGACGAAAACCCGGGGGGTTTCTATACAAATCGACGAAAGACCCTGAACATTCCCTTGTATTTTTACTTATGTTTGTGTATACTTCTAGTATTATGAATTATATTATCTTTGACTTAGAATGGAATCAATGCCCCGACGGAAAGGAATTCGAGGAAAAATCACTTCCTTTTGAAATTCTTGAGATCGGCGCTGTAAAGCTGAATAGTGAATATTGTGAAACCGGCCGTTTTTCCGAGCGCATCCGCCCTTCTGTCTACCGGACACTGCATTTTCGCACACAGGAGATTCTTCATCTGAATCTGAAGAGCCTGGAAAAATGCCGTACCTTTCCGGAAGTATTTCATGATTTTATTTCCTGGTGCGGAGAAGACGCTTCCTTCTGTACCTGGGGTCCTCTGGATCTGTACGAGCTTCAGCGGAATCTGCGCTATTACGGGATCACCAGCCCCTTTCCCAGACCACTGCGGTACTATGATATTCAGAAAATTTTCAGCATAGTATACGAAGACAGAAAGACCAGGCGTTCCCTTGAGTATGCGGCAGATTATCTGCAGCTTCCCAGGTGCATGCCTTTTCACAGTGCTCAAAATGACGCGGTCTACACAGCAGATATTATGAAAACACTTCCCCGGGAAACAATATGCGCCAACGATTCCATTGATTACTTTCAGAATCCGAAAAACAGGAAAGACGAGATCTACACCGTCTACGATACGCACAGTAAATTTATCTCCAGAGAGTTTCCTTCAAAAATTGATGCAATGAAAGACTGGAAGGTCACCTCGACCCGGTGCTATCTCTGCCGCAAAAATGCCCGCCGGAAAATCCGGTGGTTTTCAAACGGAAATGGTACCTACTTCAGTCTCTCCTATTGCGAAGATCACGGATGGCTCCAGGGAAGAATACGCATAAAAAAAACAGAGGAAGGAAATTTCTTCTGTATTAAGACCTTGCAGCTGATCCGCCCGGAAGAAGCCGAAGAACTGCGCGCGAAAAGAGAGGCTATGAGAAACAAAAGGAAAAAGTGACTGCTGTATCATCCACAACAGTCACTTTTCTTTTTTTACTTTGTATGATTGAAATTGTCCACGAGATTTTCAAATTCTGCCAGAAGGCATTCCACTCTTCCGTAAAATGCATCATTATTTGTAGGATTATCCATCTCGCCCTTCAGATACTGAAGTGTATCGATCAGCGACTGGATACGTTTCTTTCCTGCACCGTCCTTGTACAGCATGTAACGGCTTCTCTCATTCTCCTCCGGCGTCATCTTCTTTAATACCACTTCTACATTCGGCTTTTCACCAATATAACGATATGTGATCGAAGGTGATGCATGATTCAGGAGATTCTGCAGGTAATAAATATCATCCGTAGCTTTGTAATATCTCCATGCAAATGTTTTTCTCATCGTCTGGGCGCCAATCGAATTTAAGCCCATACTCTTTCCAACGCTCTTAAATACGCGATAAGCCTGCTCTCTCGACAATGCTGCTGAAGAGCTTGCATGTCCCTGAATCAGATATGCTTCCGGATCCTTCCCCTCTGTGAACTCCATAATAATTTCCTGCAGTTCCTCAGGAATATTAAATATGCGCTTAATGTTCTTCGTTCCGATATTTGCCTCGATACTGTCTTTGCCGCGAATATCCTTGTTCTTGAATTTCAGGATCTCCTGAAGCTGAAGGCCTGTACCTACTCCGATTTCAAACAGAATATAATACTTGTCATCTACCTTTCTCAGCTCCTGCTTAAATTTTTCAAGTGTCTCTTCATCCTTGATTGGTGATACCCAATTCATTCTCTATTCCTCCTTTTTTTCTTTCTTCTCAGATGACTCTTCACATTTCCGGGATGCTTCTTCCTGCCTCAGGCGTTCCTTCTCCAGCTCTGCCCGAAGCTCCTCCTCTATCTCAATAGCAGACTTGCTATCGATATCTCTTTCAATCCTGATACGCTCTTCTCTTTCTCTCTGGCGCTGCTTCCTGATCCTCTGGGAACTGCGGTTTCGTATATATGCTATGATCAGCATAGGAAGCATAAGAATGATCAGGATCAGACCTGCCAGTGCCGCTGCAATGTCATGATCATAGATCCATTCCCAGGCGGACTTCCAGGCATCTATGACTTTCCCTGTTCCTGCCTTTAATACCTTCCTCGTTTTTTCAGGAAAACTTAATGCTTCTGTTTCCTTCTCCGTCATCTGAAGATTTGCTGAAAGATCTGTATTGATCAGCTTCCAGTCCGGAATCTCAACATCTACCGTGTTAAACTTCACCGGCACAGAAGAAACCTGCCAGCCATGATAAGTATAAAAGAATTCCTTTCCCCCGCGAAATCCTCTTGCCACTTCGCTGACATCACTTCCTTTGGGAAGGGAGACCTCCGCACTGCTTTCCACAATCATCACCGGTTCTGACAGTGCCGGTGCCTTCATGACAGAAGCCTTTCCGAAAATGATATCTTCCAGCAGCTCTGCCCGCGTCGTCTCTCCATCGGTGATCGGAATCGTCTTTCTCACAAAATTTTTGTACCCGTAATCCAGCAGCTCCTTCGTCTCCCAGCAGATCTTATCCGGCCCGTTCGTCCTTAAAATCACACAGATCAGCTGCCTCTCCTTACGCTGTGCCACCGTTACCAGGGTATTCCAGGCTGCTTCCGTAAATCCCGTCTTTCCTCCCTGGCATCCTTTATAATAAAATCCGTCCTTATAGAGCATCTTCTGATGATTTACCAGTACATGCTCCTGTTTTACATGCTTTGATTTAGGAATAATATATTCGATGGTCTTGGCGATTTCGGCGAAAATCTCATTTTCCATCGCCGCCTTTGTAATGATCGCCATATCCCTTGCACAGGTATAATGATTCTCATTATGCAGTCCATGTGCATTCACAAAATGGGTATTGACACAGCCCAGCTCCTTTGCCTTTTTGTTCATGAGCTCTGCAAACCCCTCTTCGGAGCCTCCGATCTTCTCCGCCACTGCATTCGCACAGTCATTCGCCGATTCCAGCATGATACCATACAGTGCCTGACGGAGTGTAAGCCTCTCGCCCACGTCCATCCACAGACGACTGCTCCCCTCTTCAAGACTGTTCACAGCCCATTCAGAGAATTTCACCCTGCTGTCCAGATCCCCGTTTTCTATCGCCACAAGCGTAGTCATAATTTTCGTAATGCTAGCAGGATATTCCTTTGCCTCCATATTTTTGCTATAGAGAAAAGCTCCTGTTCCGGCATCCATCACCACTGCTGCCTCGCCTTCCACCTGCGGACCTGCCGGCCACCCTTCAATGGCGTTTGATTCAACAGGAAGATAATACGACTCCGGATGCTCTGTCTCCTCACTGCTTTCTTCTGACAGCTGTTCCTCTTCCCCGGTTTCCTGCTGCCCTGTAGCCTGTGAGATTTTCGGCGGCAAAGCTGCACTGATCAGTATTGCTGTCAGAAGTGTACACAGAAAATAGATTCTTTTATTCTTCATACTCCTTCTCCATCCTGTTATGCGTCATTTTTTTAAGTCACATATTATTGTATTATATCTTCGTTCATTTTTCAACAAAAAAATATCTTTTTAAACAATTTTTTTCAAAAAAAGACTATATTAAAACTTATAGAACAGTTTTATGCAAGCATATATTTTATGTCCATTTGCCCCTTGGCTCATCAAATGAGCCGTATTATAAAATCGGGGGCAGGTATTCCCCGTCCCCGATCAAGCGCAGCCTCTCATCTGCAATACTCCAGACCGTTACTGTTTACTATGTAACCGGTAACCCTGTCTCTTTTGTCTGTGGCATTTATTCTTCCGGCAGCGTCCTGCCGTCTTCCATTTCCTCCGCTGCCGGCCCCTCCTTTTTTTCTTCCGCTAAAGCTCCGATTTCCGGATCTGCAGCCTTCGGCTCTTCCGTCACCTCAGCTGCTGCCTCATTCACTTCTGTGTCTGGTGTCTCATACACCACCTCATCTGCTTCTGCATCTGGTGTCTCATACACCACTTCTTCTACTTCCTCATACAACTCTTCCTCTGCTTCTTCCTTCGCCTCCGGATACTTCGTACCGCAGGCCGGACAGAACATCCCTTTCTCCGGAAGCTTTTCTGAACAGTTCGGACAGATTCTTGCATTTTCCATTTTTGCCAGATGATCTTTCAGTTTTTCGATCCTCTGCTTTCCTTCCTCCACTTTCTGAATACCCTCTTTCAGAGACTCATCCGGACATTCTTTGTAAAGAGTATAATATTTTTCTCCCAGCTGTGCATAAATCTCTTTCAGCTGGCGCTCTTCTTCTCTCACCTGCAGCTTCAGATTCCCCACCTCAGCCATATTCTTCGCTTTCTTCGCCACAGTCTGGCTGGTCTTTGTCAGTGTTTTTCCAATTTCATCAAAAAACGCCATTGTAAAATCCTCCTTTTTATAATTTCGTACCACACATGTTACAGTATTCAAACTTGCCGCTGCAGCTCTCACCGCAGGACGGGCAAATCTTATACTTCTCTTTTTTTATCTTTACGTGTATGCCCTTTTCCTTCCCTTCAGCTTCCCCGGTATCCGGTAATTCTTCCGGAGTGGCTTCTTCCTTATCTTCTATGTAGATATCTTCACATACAGCTTCCGGCCTGGCAGCATCCGCTCTGTCATTTTTTGTCGGAATTTCAGATCTGTTCTGTTTTCCAACCTCACCCAGATTTCTGCAGGCCTTCACCAGCATCATCAGAAACTCAAATGCGATCCTGGCTACCAGATTCCCGCCTGCTAAAAGCACAAGCCCTCTCGTCAGTTCCACCACTGTCAGAGCCATAAAGAGTCCGATTCCCGTACACAGACAGGCTGTCAGCACATAACAGAACTTCAGGACATCTTCTATAATGTAAAATCTGAAATTCAGAAAATCATACAGCTTCGCCAGCCTCCCGGTATATCTTCTCCCGTTTTTCTCTGACATAAATCCGAAAAAAACAACAAAAGCTCCAATCACACCAAAGACCAGCCCCAGAACCTCCATCACCATTGTAAAACTCTCCACACTGACCCGAAACATTTCTATCCCCTCCTGATGTATATTTTCATGTAACTATTCAGAGTCCATTCACAAAACCGCCTCTTCCGGGCTTTCCTTTTGCTCATGCAGAGCTCTCGACCTGTAGATTTATAAAACTTTGCATGGCTCTGAACAGTTGCATTTTCATTTGTATGCTGCCGGAACAGAAGACAGGTTACTGTTTACTCCGTGACCAGTAACACGCTTCGCGATGCACAGATATGATGCATGCTGCATCATATCACGCTGCTTCTCCGGGCACATATTTGTTTTATAGTATACGCCGTATAATATAAAACTGCAATACATCTGCGATTATTTATAAAAAATTAAGGGGTTGCCGGTGACTGTTCACTCCGTGACCAGTAACAATAAGGTAACTGTTCATACCCCTGAAAGAATCATCCGTATTGACAAAAGAGAGCGATTGTGATATACAAATATATGAACAGTTATTCATATATTTGTATATCCGGGAGGTGTGATATGACAAGACAAATAGAAGGCAGGTGTTCATACAGTAAAGAACACCATCATGATGAGGACTGCAGGTGTGGACATGAGCACCATCATGACGAGGGCTGCGGGTGTGGACATGAACACCATCATGACGAGGGTTGCGGATGCGGACATGAGCACCACCATGATGAGGACTGCGGGTGCGGACATGAACACCACCATGATGAGAATTGCGGGTGCGGACATGAACATCTTCATGAAGAGGAACATGACGGTGAATACAGACATTATGAAGGAAAGAACCGTCATATTTTCTTTCTGGAGCATCTGGGATGTGCAAACTGTGCGGCGAAGATGGAGCGAAGGATCGCACAGATTCCAGGTGTTGAAGATGCCAGGATCCTGTTTTCCGCAAAGCAGCTCAGACTGTATGCGCCAAACGGAGAAGAGCTTCTCCCGGAGATTCAGAGAATATGCGAATCGATCGAACCCGATGTTAAAGTGATTTACCGCGATGAGAAACAGCATACCGTAAGGGCAGAGAAGGAAAAAGAGAGAGAAAAAAGAGAGGGGCAAAAGGCAGAACAGAAAAAAGAGCTTACAGAAATTCTGGCAGGAGCATTTTTCCTGCTTGCCGGTATGGTTCTGAAAAATGCAGTGTCTGGCAGTTGGATGGCTCTTACGGCATTTGTCCTTTCTTATCTGATCCTGGGAGGAAAGATTCTTCTGAAAGCTGCAAAAAATATGGCAAAGGGTCACATTTTTGATGAAAATTTCCTGATGAGTATAGCAACGGTCGGTGCGTTTGCCATCGGGGAGTATCCGGAGGCGGCAGGTGTCATGCTGTTCTTCCGGATCGGAGAATATTTCGAGGATCTGGCAGTCAGAAAGAGCCGCGGACAGATCATGGATGCGGTGGATCTTCGGCCTGAGGTAGTGAATCTGGTGCGGGGCGAAGAGATTCAAGTGATTGCTGCAGAAGAGGCCATGCCGGGGGACGTTCTCCTGGTACGCCCAGGAGACAGGATCCCGCTGGATGGAAGAATCCTCGAGGGGGAAAGCCGGATCGATACCTCGGCGGTCACCGGGGAGCCGGTTCCGGTAAAGGCAAAAGCAGGTGACGAAGTAATGTCGGGCTGTGTCAATACCTCAGGGCAGCTAAAGATCTGTGTGGAAAAGCCACTCTCGGAATCGATGGTAACGAGAATCCTGAATTCAGTGGAAAATGCGGCTGCCAGTAAGCCTCAGATGGAACGTTTTATTACAAAATTTGCCGCAGTCTATACCCCGGTCGTGGTACTTCTGGCACTTGTTATTGCTGTTGTTCCCCCACTGGCGGGAGGCAGCTGGAATTACTGGGTTTACACGGCTCTGTCCTTTCTGGTCATGAGCTGTCCGTGCGCCCTGGTCTTAAGTGTTCCGCTGGCTTTTTTCTCAGGGATCGGAGCCGGTTCTAAGAAAGGAATCCTCTTCAAGGGAGGTGTGGCACTGGAAGCTTTAAGCGATGTAAAGGCCGTCGTTATGGATAAGACGGGAACGATCACTGAAGGTAACTTTGTCCTGCAGAAGGTGACGGCAGAGGGAAGTCTGACAGAGGATGAGCTTTTGAAGATATGCGCAGAATGTGAACAGAATTCGACCCACCCCATTGGAATCAGTATTGTCACGGCAGCGAAGGAGAAGGGCATGGAGCTTACGCATCCGTCAGAGCTTACAGAAGTGGCGGGTCATGGAATCTGTGCATCTCTGAACGGGAGAAAGGTGCTCTGCGGAAACAGAAAGCTTATGGAGAAATACCAGGTTTCTCTGGAAAACTATAAAAATGACGATTACGGTGCAGAGGTACTGATCGCTGTTGACGGAGTATATGAAGGATATCTGCTGATATCGGATACCATAAAAAGGGATGCACAGGATGCGGTACAGAAGCTGAAAAAACAGAAGATCTTTACGGTCATGCTGACAGGAGATACAGAAAAAAGTGCCAGAGCGATCGCAGAGCAGGCGGGAATTGATGAGATCCATGCAAAGCTCCTTCCACAGGATAAGCTCACAGAGCTTCAGAACATCCGTGAGCAAAAGGGTTCTGTGATGTTTGTCGGCGATGGAATCAATGACGCCCCGGTACTGGCAGGCGCAGATGTGGGGGCTGCCATGGGAAGTGGTGCGGATGCGGCTATTGAGGCAGCCGATGTGGTATTTATGACCTCCGGTATGGAAGCAATTCCTCAGTCGATCGCCATAGCAAAGGCCAGTGGACGGATTTCCCGGCAAAATGTTATTTTTGCACTGGCAATTAAGATTATTGTTATGATCCTGGGAATCTGCGGCTTTGCTTCCATGTGGGCGGCAGTATTTGCAGATTCAGGCGTGGCAATGCTGTGCGTGCTGAATTCCATCCGTATTCTATACAGCCATAATGAGTGAATCGTAATCCGGCACTTCTTTTTCTAAACAAAAACAGCGCAGGAAACGGCTCTGCACACAGAGAAACTGTTCATACTCCTCCCGGCTTTGCTGCTGAAACTCGAAGGTGAGATAAACCGGCGATACCCGCTTTACCAGCCTGGCGACCCCTTCGGCGGCAAAGGGCTGATGCCGGTCGATCTGTCCCACATGCTCATACGCCAGACGGAACCGTTCATAGAAAGGAAGCTTTAGGAACTGCTGCTCCGAATAGCACTCCCCTGACGGACATACGATCTTTCTGTCCTGTTCCCAGGCCTTCCTCTGCTGTCTTACATAAGCTCCTCCCAGGGACAGCTGCAGATGCATTCCTTTGAAATATGGCAGAAGTCCCTCCTTTTCATGGGAATCCAGCATTTCATGTAAATAAACAAGTGCCTCCCCCGGCGTCTTCAGTTCATAATTGGTATTCATAAAATGCCCTGTATCGAGCATCACACCCTTGTGTGCATAATGAATGCCTTCCAGCATTCTCCGTGTCAGGGCGGCATCCTTCAGCGTCATACCGCTCCACCACAGATTTTCCACAAGAAAATCAAAGGTGTAATGCCTGCCATCCAGCAAAAGATTGATGATTTCGATACAGGCATCCACCACTTCTTCATCCGAATACTTATAGTTCCAGGTAAAGCTTTCCAGCAGATCCACCTCCGAAGCATGGAAAACCACATATTTAGCCCCGACGGCATCTGCATATTCCAGATCTGCCCGCAGACGGTCCAGATAACCCTCTCTGTTCTCACTCCCAAAATATTCGATCCACTGCTGTCTGGAATCAAATTCCGCATCCAGCCACCTTGTTTTTCCCTTCCACCAGTCCATCCAGAACACCTGGAAAAACAGATGCACGCCCGTCACCATTTCCGGACAGATCTTTCCCTGATCCGGCTCCCCTGTCCGAATGACCTCCAGGCCATTCAGTCCATACTGCTCATACGAATGCTTAAGATCACGGCTGTCCAGATAGCTATCCAGTACACTGCTGCAAATGGCCAGGTTCATCGAGCGGTATGGAGGGAAAATTCTCTTTTCTTCTTTCTGATCCATCGTCTGCGTCTCTCCTTTTCTGCATGAGTACCTGTCAGGATAACCGTTTCTGACGTTACTGTTTCCTCCGACGGACTTTGCACGATCCTTCACGTCTCGATCATGCCATACTTGACCTTGATGCGTTCCAGCTTCCCGATCATCGGTTTTCCTGCAAACCAGAGAAAAAGAACAGTAGCGGACGCATGAACCAGATCCACCGGAAGCCCGGACATATAAATTGCCAGAAGATTTTTCCATGTGACCGCATAGGACATCATGATGAGGGAAGCCGGATTCATGATCCCGCCGTAAATAAACACGGTCGCCAGAAATCCATAGACACACAGGGAAATCCTTCCGGCCTTCAGCCATCCTTTCTGAAACAGGATTCCTGCCAGAAAACCAATGATGCCCATGGCAAACATCTGCCACGGGGTCCATGGTCCCTGCCCGAACAGCATGTTGGAAGCCAGCATACTGACAGAACCCACCAGAAATCCGGACTCCGCGCCAAAGCAGACAGCGGAAATGATCACAACTGCAGCCACCGGCTTGAAGCTCGGAACCATGAAAAATGCCGCTCTCCCCGACACGGCAATGGCAGCTAAGACCGCAATGACGAGCAATTCCCTGGCTTTAGGCCTGCGCCCCTTAAACACAAGAAAAAACGGAATCATGGAATCGATTGCGATGGCCATGCTGACCACCAGATATTTCCGGTCACGAAACAGGGTAATTCCGATAAGGATCGTGACCGGAATCATCAAAAGGATCATAAACACAGCAAACAGCGTGCGCGGCGGCAGCTTTTTCTTCTGACCGGAAACGGCCCTGACATCCGGATACTCCCTCCACTGCTCTGTCTCCTCTCTCCCTGTCTCCTCTCTCCCTGTCTGCAGATCCCCTTTCCAGAAATCCGCATCCGTTTCCTGCTCTATCTGTTTCCCTTCAAAAAAGACGTCAATAAAATGTTCCAGCTGATCCTTCTGCATCCTCTCCGTTACCTCCCTGAAAACTACTTTTTACCCATTTTCTCACGGTCTGTAAATACACAGACCTGATGAATCATTATGACTTTCGTTTCGCTGCACTCACAAAACACCTCAAATGGACTGACGTGTGAACGCTAATGAATCGTTACCTTATTTTCAGCTCTTCATTTTCAGCTCTTCAATTACATCATCCACCGTTACCGCATTCGGAAAATACCTCCGGGCCATCCGGTTGGCGGCTGTCGTATAAAAACTGTTTCCCGCAAAAAAATCCTTTGAAGCTTCACTTGTCACAATCGCCCCCTGGAAAAACAGTCCCGTCCGGTCCGCATACTGTGCACAAAATTCCACGTCGTGGGAAATCATCAGTACGGTTATCCCCCGTTTTGTAAGGGTCTTCAGAATCTCACCCAGTTCCCTTTTAAAATGATTATCCATTCCCTTTGTCGGTTCATCCATCAGAAGGATCCTTGGCCTAAGAAGCAGGATCTTAGCCAGTGCCAGCCGCTGCTGTTCCCCGCCGCTTAGATCATAGGGATGGCGGTCCATCAGATGTTCCAGCTTTGTAAGAGCCGCAATACCTGCCACTGCATCACTTTTTTTCATATCGATGGAATAGGCACTGCTTTTCCTTTCCTTTGTTCCGTCGATCATTTCATACAGGTCATCACGGACCGTCTTTTTTACAAAAAGGCTCTGGGGATTCTGCGGAAGCATACCGAGAAATCCATGATACAGCTCGTCGTCGGAATACCTGTTGATCTCCCGCCCTTCCAGCCATATCTTTCCTCTGTAAGGATAACGGATCCTGGCGATCAGGCTCATCATCGTGCTTTTGCCGGTTCCATTTCCACCCACAAGGGCAAAGATCTCCCCCTTAAACACATCCAGGGACGCCCCCTTTACCACATCCGGCAATTCCCTTTCATAACGGAACCAGACATCTCTCAGACGTATCTCGGGAATCACCTTCTCTTTCTGTTTTTCTTTCTGCTTTGCCTTCTCTTTTCGATTCTCCCCGGTTTCCGGCTGCGTCCGGTCCGGTATTCTGTTTCGCAGGCTCATTTCCTCCTGCAGCCACCTTCTTCCCCGGCTTACCGTAAGGGGACATTCCAGCGTACTGTCCACTCCTGCGTAAATCTGCATGGGGGTCGGCATAGACAGAAACATATCGTGATTCCTGTTCTTCAGCTCTTTTCCTGTTTCCTCCGGTGTCCCGCAGGCAATGATCTCGCCTTCATCCATCACATAAACCCTGTCCGCCCACGGAATCACATCCTCCAGCCGATGTTCTGTGAGAATAACGGTGGTTCCCACGTCACGGTTTATCTTCCGCACCGTCTCCAGAAAATCTGAAGCAGCGATCGGATCCAGCTGAGAAGTGGGTTCATCCAGGATCAGAAGGCCGGGATGCATGGCCATGACCGAGGCAAGATTCAGCAGCTGCTTCTGCCCGCCTGACAGTTCACTGACCTTCTTCAGAAACCATTCATGAATCCCGAAATAGGAAGCCATTTCTGCCACTCTCAGACGGATCGTCGGGGTATCATAGCCCAGACTTTCCAGACCAAAAGCCAGCTCATGCCATACTTTATCCGTAACGATTTGATTATCAGGATTTTGCAGCACATATCCGATTTCCACACTCTGGGTCCGTTTATCAAGCGTGTCCAGTTCTCTCCCCATATAACGGATGATTCCTGTTTTCTCTCCGTGAGGCGCCAGCGATGTCTTCAGCTGCCTGAGCAGCGTACTTTTTCCGCATCCGCTTTTCCCGCACAGTACAACGAAGCTCCCGTCCTCCACTTCCATATCGATATCCTTCAGCGTCCACTTTCCGCTCTGCGGATAACGGAAACTGAACTTCTCTGTTTCAATGCAATTCATCTGTCCATTCCCCCATTCTGGCGCATGACCTGATCTGTCATATACCACGGTATCTTTCTTTCCATATTGGCTTTCGCTTTTAATCTGCGAAAAACCGCATGATCCCACAATCGAAGCAGAACCGGAAAAAAACAGATCATTCCCCAGGCAAGATAAATGATAAAGCTCTGCCCGGTCAGAGGAATCCCTCCGATGATAATCTTCGGATCATACTGCGCAAAGGAGATGCCTGTAAACAGCCCGAAAAAGCAGACTGCCGCCAGTCCCGACAGGATCCCGGAAATGATTCCATCCCTGCGGTCAAAACGAAAAACAGAAAATGCCGTCCTGCCTTTCAGACCATATCCTCTGGCAGTCATGGAATCCGAAGTGTCGATGGCATTTTCCAGAGCCCAGGTAATCAGAATGGAGAACAGCGTGATCCCATATTTTATTTTACGAAAAAATCCGGCATTACTGATATCCCTGCCCACCGCTTTCTGTCCGTTTCGTATCATCTTCAGCTGCTCGCCAAAACGGGGAACAAAGCGAAATACCATAGACAGAATCAGAGAAAGGGCAGGGATCACCCGGCCGAACAGATAGACAAACTTATCCGTTGTCATCACCTCGTTGTAACAGGAGAACCACAGGATCGCAATAAAAAGCATGGAAGCCAGCACGACCCCATAGACAAGCGCCTCCAGAGTAACCGGCCCTGTTTTCAGATAAAACAGGGTGGTCACTCCGTAATGGTTAAAAGCCGGGTTGATCAAAGCAACGATGATCATCGCAGGAAGTGTGACCAGGATATTAAATTTCAGGACCTTTCCTAAGCCTTTCAGGCAGATGGCATAGGCCGCTGCTCCGCCAAAGGACAGAGCCTGCAGAACCGGATGGCTGACAAACATCGTCGTCAGCAAAACAATGATAAAATACAGGAAATTCACTGCGGGATGACATCCGGCAAACGCATCCCCCCTTCCCCCCTGCTTCGTGCTCTGCACACCTGAAGCGGGAGAATGCTTATCAGTCTTCATAATACTGGTCTCCTACATCACGTCCAAGATCACAGGTATATTTCCACTCGATCACATCCCCGTCACTCACTTCATACTTCGAACATCCGTAGTTCGGAAACCATCCGTTAACCGAATACATCCATCCGGAAAGGGAACCGCAGTCAAATTCATAGAGCTGGTTGATGCCTTCCACATAGTATGAGCTGTATGCCGGTGTATAGCTTGCCTCCATATGGATGTCTGTCTCACGGCATACCCGGTAAAGAACATCATAGACCGTCTCGCCCGGTGTATACTCCACTTCCGAAGCATACAGAATCCATCCGTCCGACGGTACGAAATCCTTCTTAGATTTCTTCAGGTCATCCATATTATCCAGTATCGTAGAGCACTCAATAGAAATGGTACAGGTATGGGATGCTTCTTTGTCTTCGACGGTTTCCCCTCCGGCTGCTTCTCCCTCCCGGGGTCCGGCATTTCCTCCCACCAGATAATAGGTGTCTCCCGTCTCAATCACAGGAAACGTCAGCTCTGTGTTCCCGGATTCTGTCTTTCCGATCGCGACATCACACATCTTTTCCGGTACACCGTCCACCATCTTACACAGAATCACCGTGTCCGCATCCCATGTTTCCGGAAGCTCCACCGTCAGTTTTGCCGGTGCCGCCAGATTCACCTTTTCCAGCGTCAGCCCGAGCCCCACCGAAGCGTCATTGGCTGCCTTTTTCACTTCCTCCACCTTGTCCTCTGTAAAGACAACCTTCAGGTTCTGTTCCACAGGATTCTGGATCTTTTTTCCCTCATAACTCCAGGAATAGGAGATATCCATCTGCTTATCCACAGAACAGAACTGATAAACGGCATCCGTACCCGCGATCGCCTCCATCTGCTCCTGCGAGACCATACCACTTTCCGGCAGCTCTATTTTCCCGTCGGTAAACAGATCACCGATACCAGGCTTCCTGCTGTCTGCTGCCTCCGAAGTCTGTTCACTTTTCTTCCCGACGGTCTCTTTGTCTGCCTTCCCGCCTGACTCCCCGGCATCTTCTTCATCTGTCTTATCGTCTGACTTATCAAAGGTCTCCCCGGCAGTCCTCCCGGCTTTCTCCAGCGGTGTGATCTCACTGCTTCTGGTCGTGCATCCTGAGACAAGCAGCATGACAGCCAGCAAAAGCACCAGTATTCTGCTATTTTTTCTTCTCATTTTTTCTCCGTCTCCTCCTCCCTGCAATAGAAACAATCCCTGCTCCCAATGCCGTTCCAAGAATAAACACAGCAAGATAGGGACCCTCCGCACCGGAAGGCTGATGACCTGAAACAGCACCTTCAGCCGATTCTTCCGTGTCCTCTTTTCCGGTGTCCTCTTTTCCAGTATCTTCTTTATCAGAAAACGTTCCGGTTTCTGTATCTGTCTCTTCCTGTGCTGTGGAAGCCGGTACATAAGTCTTTCCGGAAAAGCTCCATCCTTTGGCAGCTTTTTTCTCACCGGATGCTTCCCCGCTGTTCTCTTTCGGCACATTTCCGGTCTTTTTCTCTGCTGTTTTCCCTGCCGTTTTCCCGAAAGAGTTTCCTTTTTGCTGATTGTTCTGCGTATCTGTCATTCCGGTGCCGGTACCGTCACCCTTTTCCCCCTTTTTGGCTGTCAGGTCAGACATGTCATAAAGGGAAGTCTTTCCTTCCCGTAACCTCTGATAAGCCACCAGTGCATAATACCCCTGCTCGGTTGCCATTCCATTTACGACGCCGCCTGCCCCGCCGCCATTTGTGGCTGCCCCTGCCTTCACATGCATAAAGCCGCTGTCACTAATATGGTATGAAATCAGATTTTCCACCGTCCATCTTCCGTTTTTTATAAAGCGGGCATCCTTCTGAGGATCGATTCCGAGTGCGCACAGTGCAGTGATCACCTGTGCATTGGATTCCAGCGTTTCCGCACCCATGGTTCCGAATCCGCCTGTTTTCAACTGCATCTTCGACAGGCGTCTGACACCTCTGTCAATAGCCGCAGTCACCTTTTCATACCCCTTTTTATTATAATAAGGGGCAAGCGCCTGCAGCGTCATTGCTGTAATATCCGTATCCGGATCCTCTCCCTGCAGAGACCATCCGCCGCCGGAAATTTCTCCGTCGAGAAGATACTGGATCAGTTTCTTTTCCGTTGTCTGCACAGATACTCCGGAAACCTTTGGAATCGTATAGTCCGGATGGCATTTCAGTGCGATCAGAGCCCAGATGGGTCCGTTAAATCCCTGTTCCGCGATCTTATCAAAATCCGCCAGATTTTCCAGCAGATTGTAACCTGCGATATCTCTCGCATCTTTTCCGATCGCCGTCATCACGAGGATCTGTTTGGAATATTCGGTATATTTCACTGTATTGGTCAGCTTCCCGTCATTCTCCTCCAGATAATTGGCAATATGATTATAATAGGTATCAAAATATGAGGACTTCAGAGACTTTCCGCCTCTTGCCAGTCCCAGCACAAACCATTCACTCCCCACCGTAGGATTTTTATCAATGGACAGCATATATCCGGATGTTTCCTTCATCACCTGATCCGTGGATTTCTTCAGTTTATTTGCCTGATCCGTCACTGTCACTTTGCAGACTGCTTTGATTGACGGATCGGCCTTCAGTGAAACGGTAACATTCGCGCTTCCGGGAGCGATCCCTTTTAACTTTCCACTGTTTTGAACCTTTACAATGGAAGAATCGGAGCTTTTGATAACAAGCGTTTTGTCTGTTGTGGCGTTGAATGGTGAGTATTTTACCTCAAGGGAGATCATTTTCCCGATTCCCACATATTCCCGGGAAGGAACGGTGATCTTTATGACTGCAATCGGTTCTCTGACGCCCGGCTCGCTTTTCCCGGTCTCTTTCTGGGCAGCGTCTGCTTCTGCTTTCAACTGCTGCATCCGTTTTTCCAGACTTTCCAGCTTCTTTTTTAAAGCTTCCTCTATGATTTTCTGCAGTTCCGTATCCAGACTGTCATAGGCACTGCGCGCTTTCTTCAGAGCTTCTTCATCCGACAGGGAAATCTTCTCCACCGAAGGGAGTGCTTCCAGCATCTTACTCACATTTTTCACCTGCGCCTGTTTTTCAAGAGCCTCATCCGCTTCCTGTTTCAGCTTTTCCAGAGTTTTCACAGCCTCAGGAGACACCTTTTCTTTAATCTCCTCTGTAAGCGCAGAATACTCTTTCCACACACTCAGGATCCGATCTGCGTTCTCATCCGTCACCTGACCGGAAGCAGGCAGATTTTTGATCTTTGTTTCCACAGCCTGCGCCAGTTCCTGCAAGGTGCCGACCATGATCTTACATTCTGCGGATACGCCGCTTTTTGTCCGGACTGTAATGGTGGCTTCACCGATTTTCAGCGCTTTCACCTTTCCCTGTTCATCTGCAGATGCAACCAGAGGATCGCTGCTGGTATATGTAATCTCCGGCTTTTCTGTCGCATTTTCCGGTTCGTATCTTTCCACTTTAATCTGTGTACTCTGCCCGACTTTCAGGTAGGCACTGTCCATGTTCAGGATCAGCTTCGTGATCATCCGTTCTTTTACCGTCACATGACAGACTGCCGTTTTGTCATTCTGTGTTTTTACCGTAATATCTGCCTGGCCTTCTCCTGCAGCTGTCACCAGCCCGTTCTGATCCACAGAGGCCACCTTACTGTCAGAGCTGCTCCAGACCAGGGCGGACTGATTCACATTCGCAGGACTTAATTCTGCCTTCAGCTTCAGAGTTTCACCGGGGCTTATGACTGCCTGCGTCTCCTGCAAAGTTACTTTGTCAGGAAAAACCGGTGCTTCCGATGGAAGCTGCGCCAGTGCACCATCGAGCTCCTGCTGTGTGGCATCCAGCTTCTTAAGTACCTGCAGCGCATGCTGATAAGCCGCTTCGCATCCATTGATGGAAAACCACAGCTGCTTATTCTGATTGATCTGTGCGATTTTTCTCGTGAGAGCTGTCTTGTTTCCCACCGGATAATAGATCTTCGAAGGATCGCTGTAACCACAGCCGGTCAGATCCTCCCCGTATCCCCATACCGTAAACTGCAGCCGGAATACATCCCCGTCTTTCGGACTCCTGCCGTCCATCCCCACACCGGGAAATTCATGACCATTATTATTTCCGACAGAATACATCCACCCGGACATTCTTGAATAGGAGAATTCTCCCAGCCATGCTTTTCCTCCTGCATACTCATTCATGGCACTATTATTCGGAGGATTTACATTCTTAATACCGATCTTCTTTGCACCGATCTTCTGGATACAGGAAGGAATCGAGATCGCTCCTGCGTCTGCCCCGCTGATGCCGGACAGGTAAAAGCTGGCTCCCTTTGTATCATATCGATACCCTTTTTCATCCAGGATTCTCCGGCACACCGTTTCATACGTATCGCCACTCTGAAACGTAGTCAGATACGGTTCGATCAGATACCCCTGCCCGATGGAAAACCGTTCCACTGCCACGGTGATCGTTCCGGCAGCGGCAGCCTCTGACGGCACCGCGTCGCCCAGAATTCCCCAAAAAACAAGTGCTGCCGATAATACAAGCCAGATCAGACCATTTACTATCTTTTTTCTATTTTTCATCATCCATTCCTGACTCTAAGGAGACCCTTTCTTAAACTGCTCAGAACAGCAGACGGGTCTGTGGCCTGCTGTTCTGAGTATCCGTTATACTACTTTTTAATCTTCACGGTTCTCACTTTGGAATATGCGCTGTAAACCTTCCTGTTATCCACCTTTCGGTAAGCTCTTATTTTATAGTAATAGACCCTGCCTTTCTTCAGCTTACTGTTTGTATATTTTACGGTTTTCCCGGAGCGGATGGTTTTGATCGCCCGGTATTTGCCGTTTTTCTTTGTTGCGCGGTATACAACATAGCCGTTTGCACCGCTTACCTTTTTCCATGTAATAACAGCGTGTTTACCGGCCTTATTCTTTACAGAAACCACCGGCTTTGCAAGTTTCACCTCTGTCGTTCCACTCGTCGGAGGAGTGGTTACTGTTTTATCCGTTTCCGGAGTATCTTTGTTTTCTGTTTTATCCGTCTCCGGAGTATCTTTATTGTCGGCTGCTTCTTCCTCCAGCTTCCGGATCTGTGCTTCTGCAGCCGCCAGCCTGTCTGTCACTTCTTTGCTGACAAGTGCCTTTACCTCCTCCGGAAGAGCTTCATATTCTTTGCGGAGAGCCTCAACAGCCGCTTTGTCCGTAAGCGTCAGTTTCTCTGTTTCAGACAATGTCTCCAGTTTCTTTGAAAAGTATTCTGCTGCTTTTGCGAAATTGTTTTCTTCTTCAATTACCGGATTTACATCCGTCAGGTCATACAGAGATTTTTCTTTCTCCGCAAAACGGCGATAGGCTTCCAGCGCATAGGTCGTCTGCTGTGTTCCCATTGCATTTGCCGTTGTATCTGTTGCGTGATCCCAGTAGAAACCTTCTGCCGCTTTATAGCTCCACAGGTTTGTGATCATATTCTTCTTACCGATCGTAAATCCATTCGCTCCATCTACTGCATCCAGCCCGGCTACAGACAATGCGGTGAGCACCTGTGCGGTTGTACAGCTGTTTTCATTGTAGGCTTTATTTGCCGCAAAACCTGCTTCTGTGGTCATCTGCTCCTGAAGCCATGTGAGTGCCTTTTCAAAGGCAGCCTGTACCTTCGGGTATTGCTCCGTCCTGTAAGGAGCCAGCGCCTGCATGATCATTCCGGTCATATCCACATCCGTCGTATCCGTCAGGGTAAATCCGCCGCTCTCATCCTGGAAAAGAAGCAGCATTTCGATCAGGCTGTCTCTGCTCCATTTTGCCTCTTCCGGAACGCTATAATGTCTGCTGTCAAGGGCAAGTAGGGTCCAGGAGATCTGGTTGGAGGTCAGCTCGTCCAGATCCTTCCAGTTATAGATCTTCTCAATAAGATTCATGCCGCGGAAATCTTCCGGATCCTCCCCCATAACCCCCAGGGTCAGGATGACCCTCACATAATCGGTGGGCTGTCTCAGTCCTTCTTTCAATGCCGTTTCTGCGTTGTTCAGATAAGTCTCCTGATCCGCTTCGGAGATCGTGCCGCCTGCACGAAGGATCGTAAAGATATTCCACTCATCTCCGTATTTTGTAACACTCTGATTTTCCAGATAAGAAAGTCCATGGGCGATCCCTGCCTTTACTACAGGCATCGGATCATCCGCTTCCACGGTGCCTTCTGTTACGTTTACAGTAAATGTAATGGAGCCGCATCCTCCTGATGTATCATAAGGAGTACCGGTCACGGTGACCGTGCCTGCCTTTTTTGCAACAATGGTTCTGCCATTCACAGCTGCAATGCCATCCTCGCTGTAACTCCAGTCAAAGTCGGAACTGGTGGCATCAGAAGGTGTTGTGACAAGATTCAGAGCTTCCGTATCTCCCACCTTCATATCATAGGAGGTTTTCTCCAGAGACACCTGGGTCAGAGGCGTCTGATATACAAATTTGACTGTTACTTCCTGTGTGAGGGAAGGGTTATCGTTACTGGTAACTCTGAACTTCGCTGTACCGGCTCTTTTCGGAACAATACCGGAATTGTGCTGTGTTGTATAGAAGGCAATATCCGGAGTCAGTGCTTCCCAGGTCAGCTCTTTATTTGTTGCACTTGCAGGAGTATATTCAATCTTCAGATTATCACTATACAGCTGCAGCCCGTAATAATTTCCGGTCATGAAATCCTTCTCACCTGTGATCGTAAAGGTCTCCGGTGTTGTGATCTGAAATCCCGTCAGAGGCTGATAAGTACACTTTGCAAGGAACTGCTGCTTAACATTCCAGTCATCCCGCATAAAGACGGACATGGTTGCCTGTCCTCCGCTGGAAATGCTCATCTGATTGCCTGTCCACCGGAAATTATAAGTCGAATCACTGGTCGTATAGTGCAGAGCCTGCTGTGGAATATCTACCCACTCATTCTCCGCATTTTTGCCTTTTACAGCAACAGGAACACCTCTGATGGTTCCCTCTGTTACATAGGGCTCATCTACCGTAACTTCCTTTTCACCCACATAGGTTTTCAGTTCTGTAATCCCGCTGGAAACGCATTTTACGGTAAAGGATCTGCTCCATCCGCCGGAATCTACCGTTATATTCAGATCTCTGACGTCCCATGGAGACCACTTTCCGGTTTCTTTATTGATAAAGCTCCAGTACTGCAGATCATCACCGCCTGCGATGGATGGTACAAATGCACTTCCGCCGCTCCAGGTCGTAGTACCATTTGGTCTGCCTACTACAAAACTTCCTTCATCCAGGCAGGTCAGAGTGATGGTGCCATTTTCATCCGGCAGCTGATCCTCTTTTGTCTCATCTGCATAATCAAAATAAACGTAAGGACCATTATATGGTGTTACATGCACTTCAAATTCTGATGTTTTTGATCCGAGTGACACGATGATCTTCGTCGTACCCTCTTTTTTACCTCTTACAGCGGCCAGATACTCATTTCCTTCTGCCGGTGTCACTTCAGCGATCGTATCATCATCGACACTCCACTGCCAGTCCAGATTTTCAATCCCCTCCGGTTCTGTGCATGCCATCAGATTCAGTTCTTCTGTCTCGGCTGCGATCGTGTCAGAAGCCCCCATGTTGGTGATATAGAGGCTCTGGATCTCCTTTACGGTTACTTCTGCACTGTCTGTCACCTCCGGATTCTCCGCTGTCACAGTTATCGTAGCCGTACCGTCCTTCCTGCCCTTCACAACGCCGTCTTCCACTGTAACGACCGTATCATCCGAAGAGGTCCAGGTCAGCTTGTCTGTGCTGCCGCCGGGCTCCAGCGTGGCATCCAGTGTCGCCTTCTGTCCCTCATAGATTTCCAGGGTTTCTGCGGAAAGGGTAACACTGGTGGCAGAATCCGAAGCATTCTTCATGTTCTCGTTCGCCTGTGCGACCGCTTCCTCTGTGGCATCCTTCGTATTCAGGATCATGGCAATCCCTGCATCGTAGGCTTTTTTACGGTTGCCTCCCAGAGTCGTTCCGTCATATTCAGATAAGGTCTGGATCAGATCATCCTTACCCACTTTGATTTTTCCTACCGTACCGTAGCCTGCGCCCTCTGTTGTAATACCCGCTTTGTCATAATCTCCGCCCGGTACATACATGAACCGGATCACTCTTGCATTCCTGGAATAAAAATAACTGGTATCATCAAAGCATTCGCTGTAGTACTGCGGATCCTTATATTGACTGTATTGCCAGACAGCCACGATCCATCTGGAACCCTCACCCAGATCGCCGTTATCCAGCCATCCGTCTTCCCGGCTGTCATCTTTGATGCCGGTGACCACTCCATCCGATATCCGGATGCTGTCTCCCAGAAGTGACTTAACAAAAGAATCGCCATAACTTCCTGACCAGTCCGTCGATTTCGTCGGCAGAACCATCATCGTTCCGTTTCCGTCCGCATCGTATTTCTCAACCGTATAATATCTGGGGTCTGCCGCCCGCGCTATGATACCTGTCACTGAAAACTGCGGGATCACCATGCACAGTGCAAAAACTATGCACAGCATTTTCTTTAAAAACTTATTTTTCTTATTCATCTGAATCCTCCTCATTTCCCCGGCAGAAGCCGCACAGAAAAATCTGCTGTTTCATGTGGCTTCCACCGTTTTTCTGGTTTCCCTGCTGTATTGAATGCTTCCGACCCTCCTCCCGTCTGGAATCTCATATATCTGTAAACTCCGTATCAAAACCAAATTTCCGGCAGTACGCTTCTACCTTTCCTCCCTTTCTGCATCTGATCTTTGCCGATCGATTGATGATCCAGTCACCGATCTCATCGGGTTCATGAAGAATCTCCAATGTCTGCAAACGGTTACATCCATGGAACACCCACTTCCCGATCCGTTTTACACTTTCCGGTATCTTAACTGTCTTTAACATCGTACATTTAAAAAATGCCGCTTCTTCCAGCTCCACAAGATGCTCAGGTAAATGCAGTTCTTCCAGCGCCGTGAAATAAAAGGCTTCTGTCCCTATTTTTTTCACGGATTCCGGTATCTGTATTTGAGTCAGAGATTTACATCGGTAAAATGTCCTTCGACCGATCCTCTCTAAATGTTCCGGAAGAATGATTTCTCTAAGCTGTGTACAGCAATCAAACGCGCAGTCCCCCAGCTCCGGAAGCAGTGCATCCGGATCGATCAATACCGTCTGAAGATGTCTGCATTCTTTAAATGCGCCTTCTCCCAGAATCTTAAGATTCTTCCGGATATGCACACGCTGAAGCTCCAGATTGCGCGCAAATGCACCTTCTCCTATGACGGACACGGACTCCGGCAGCACGAGTTCCTCCCTGATACAACAATTCTCAAATGCCTCCCGGCCGATGATCCTGCATTTTTCCGGCAGTCTGACCTCCCGAAGCTTTGTCATATTTTTAAAAGCCTTATTCCCGATAAATAGATATTCATCCGGTATCAGAAACTGCTCCTGATTTCGTCCGCCCACCTGCTTTTTTGTGATTGCTCTTGTGGAAAGCTGTAAATCATGCCATTTCTTTTCATCCAGTCTGTAACGCACGGTCTACTCCTTTCCGGTTTTCCTTTCCCTTTGTCACCGTTTTTTGGCAACAAAAAAAGCACATTTCTCTCACCCGAGAAATATTACTTCCTGATCCAATATGGCAGGTCTCCTGACTTAGCTTCATCCTCCAAAGCGCCTTCTCGAAATTCCTTTCAATGGCATCTGCTTTTTCGTCCGCAATACAGTAGTGGTGACTGTCCCGGATTCTCACCGGGTTCCCTTTTTACTCCACACAACTTGTGCTTCACCATAAGGATTTATTGATTTGTTTTTTTCATTGTATTTCTTTTTTTCGACGCTGTCAACAATTCCTGTCAGATTTTTGCATTTATGGTCACGGAAATTAGTTACTGTTCACTCCTGATCAGTAACACGCTCCGCGATGCACAGATATGATGCATTCTGCATCATATCGCACTGCTACTCTCGGGTTTTTACGTGACTTTCGCTACGCTACACTCACAAAACGCCCCGGTTCAGCCGAACCGGGGCATTGATATTATATGTTCTTTCCATGATGTTTTAACTTGCAGATTCCCTGAGTCATCGTCCCCATCGGGCAGAAGGCACACCAGCTCCTTGGCTTATAAAGAGCCATCACGATCAGGCCTATCAGGGTGGATGTCAGCATCAGACTGTAAAAACCAAAGCTGAACTGTGCGATCCAGTCAGATACCATACCTGCAGAATACGCCCATCCCCACGGCACCTTAAATGTCCAGAACAACTTAACTGCTTCTTTTAAGGATGCTGCACCAGCGCCTACAAGATAGGTCTGAAATACAATATTCCCAAACATCGTCAGGAAAAAAATTAAAAATCCATATCGGAACCATTTTGACGACATCCATTTGGGTGTCGGTTTGTTTCTTGAACATTTCCAGTCGCTTCCAACCTTGCGCAAAAGCTGCCCCCGTCCGCAATAACGATTACAGAATCCCTTATTTCCACCAATAAAAGCAAACAGCAGCGGCACTAAAAAATCAATCATTCCAAGCCACGCAAACAGGATATTAAAAAATCCAAGAGTAAAATACAGGATCGACCAGATCCACAGATAATCATACCATTTCTTATGCATAGTTATACATCCTCTCTCCCAATTAATGAAATGCATCCGGCAGGACAGCTCTTACTGCATAATCCACATCCGACACACTTATCCCTGTCAACAAATGCAAAGCATCCGGCTTTAACTGAAACAGCACTTTTCCGGCAGGAAAAAGCACATTCTCCACAAGCTACACATCTCTTTTCATCTACGACAGCATATCTTTTTGATTTCACCAGTATCACCTCCAAAATTCTATGTACTTTCCACATCCGGTGACGATATGACACTACTTTTCCACATTTTCATCTGACGTTCCACCCATTCCATGATGATATCCACCACATACTCCTGCTCCTTTTCGGTCATTTCCCGTCCCTGAGGAATATGATGCCATTTCTCCAGACACCCTCTGCAGCAAGTAGCTGTGGCATGCTGGGCCACAAAGACCGGATGGCCGCGCATGGGCGTCTGCTTTCCATCATTACGGGGATGGGCCGGAGCCAGCCTGTTCTGCACAAACTCCCTTGCATGAGTGCGGACCGTATCCATTCCCTTTTCTGCCACATAATAACGGTCATTGGACTTCAGGGAAAAACTGCTCCTGAACTTTGACTGGGACAAGCGCTTCCACAGATTCCCCTCATATGCGGCAGGCGTTTCCGAAACCATGGACGGCTGCACACCCCCCTTGTAAGTGATCATCTTCTCCTTTTTTCTGACAGGCTGCCTGCCGGCAGAATCCGTAAATGCACCGCCTGACTCTCCCATTGCCGGCTGTCCCGTCACTGCCTGATTCTCGACTTCCTTCCTTAATTCCGCCTCCACAAGCTGCGATTCCCGGCTTCCCGTCTTCAGGCGTTCTGCCAGCCGGGTATTCCGGTCTGTGGTTGTCTCATTCTTAATGGCATAGAAAACCGCTTTCCTTTCTCCGATCAGGACAAGGATCTTCTTTGCCCTCGTCACACCGGTATAGAGAAGGTTGCGCTGAAGCATGACAAAATGGCTCATGGTAAAGGGCATGACGACAATGGGATATTCACTTCCCTGAGCCTTGTGGATCGTAACCGCATAAGCCAGCACCAGCTCATCAAGCTCCGTCACATCGTACACCACATCCCTGCCGTCAAAATCCACGGTCAGCTCCCGTTCCTCCATATCTACCTTTGAAACGGTACCAATATCTCCGTTAAACACTTCCTTATCATAATCATTCCGGATCTGCATCACCTTATCATGGAGCCGGTACTGGGTGCCTCCCCGACGAAGGAAAATCTTTGACGGATTCATCGCTTCCTGCAGCACCTGATTCAAATTCGCCGCACCGCAGATCCCCCTCTGCATGGGAGTCAGCACCTGGATATCCCGGAAGGCATCCACATGATAATACCGTGGAAGATTCTGCGTACAATATCTTACCAGAGTTTCCACTACCTCTTCATTGCTCTCCTTCCCGGCAAAAAAGAAATCCGCATCTTTCCCGCCGCGCATGTCAATGGCTTCCCCCCTGTTGATCCGATGCGCATTCATAATGATCCGGCTTCCCTGTGCCTGCCGGAAGATCCTGGTCAGACGCACCACCGGGATCCGCCCGGAATCAATGATATCCTTCAGTACATTTCCCGCGCCCACACTGGGCAGCTGATCCGTATCTCCCACCAGGATCAGGGACATGTGCTCCGGCATCGCCTTTAGCAGGTTGTACATGAGCATCACATCCACCATAGAACATTCATCCAGGATCAGCACATCCCCTTCCAGCGGCTTCTCCTCATTCTTCTGATACCCCTCCGGGGGCTTGAACTCCAGCAGCCGGTGGATCGTCTTTGCCTCCATCCCGGTGGCCTCCGACATCCGCTTTGCCGCCCTTCCCGTAGGTGCCGCCAGCAGGATCCGGCATCCCGCCATTTGATATGCGGATATGATACCCATCGTTGTCGTAGTCTTCCCGGTTCCGGGACCGCCGGTCAGCACCATCACTTTGGAAGAAACCGCCGTCCGGACCGCTTCCAGCTGAATCTCATCATAGGAAATCTCCGACCGGCCGATCACTTTCTGCAGAATCTCATCCGGATCCACCCTGACCTTCCTTCCTGTCTCCAGGAGACGGATCATGCGCTTCGCGCACCCGGTTTCCGAGAAATAAAAAGGCGGCAGATAAATCGCCTCCTCCTCTTTGATCACATCCCCGGTACGGATCATCTCATCCAGTGTGATCTCCAGCTCCGGATCCTCCACCCCCAGAAGCTCCATAGCCGTTTCGATCAGCTGCTCCCGGATGGCATAGCAATGGCCGTTCTCCGCCAGTTTATTCAATGTATAAAGAATCCCGCTTCGCAGCCGGATAAATTTTCCCTTCCCGATCCCCATCTTATCCGCAATAGAATCCGCGGTCTTAAATCCGATCCCCCAGATATCATCTGCCAGACGGTAGGGATTCTCCTTAACGATCTGAATACTCTCACTGCCATACGTCTTGAAAATCTTCGTGGCATGGGAAGTACTGACCTCATGGCTCTGGAGAAACAGCATGATATTCTTGATCTCCTTCTGCTCCTGCCAGCTGTTCTTAATGCGCTCCACGCGAACCTTTCCGATCCCTTCCACTTCAATCAGCGAATCCGGATGCTCCTCAATCACATCCAGCGTATCCTTCCCGAACTTCTCCACGATCCGCCTGGCAAACTTAGGCCCGACCCCTTTGATCAGCCCGGAACCGAGATATTTTTCAATGCCATAGACCGTCGCCGGAAGCGTCTCCTCAAACTTCTCCACCGAAAACTGCCTGCCGTACTTGGCATCCATTTTCCAGAAGCCCTCCAGTGCCAGCACCGACCCCACATGCGTATCCGGCATGATTCCCACAACCGTCACCAGGTCATTGTAGTGCTTCACGGCGCACTTCAGCACCGTGTAGCCGTTCTCTGCATTTTGATATGTAATTCGCTCCACCACACAGCGCAGGTGCTCCATAAGTATCCTCTCCCTATTTAGTCAAGTCTTTTTTCCTTGAAAATCAAGGATTTTTTCAATATATT
>UQCM01000005.1 GCA_900539525.1 uncultured Blautia sp. | reverse complement strand
TTTTCTCAACCTTCTTTCTCGGAATTCCTTATATTTGTATTATACAAGAAGCTCCTGTATTCTTTCATCAAAATTCTTCATCACGGAATGCTTCCAGATATTCATCAATAAGATCCAAATTAACTAACACGATTCTTTTGACATGGTATACTGCTCTGGCATCTTTTGCTAACTGTTGAAATGTATGGACTCCCATGGAATAAAGCATTGCCCCTTCCTCATAACGGACAAATTTCTTGCGTCCTCCTTTGACAAGCTTTTCCAAATCCGGAACCTTGCTTCGGTTATTTCCCATAACGCTTCCTCCTTTCTTCTTTAATTCTGATACAACCTCAGGATTGCCTTCTAAAAAATCATCCAGAATATTCAGATCCACAATGGCTGTCTTTCGAATCGGATAATTGGCTTCTGCTTTTTTCGCCAGTCTGACAAAAGGCCAGTAGGACATCTTATAAATCTTTGCTCCTTGTGTGTAATTTACAAATCTGCGTTTCTTTCCTTCCAGATATTTTTCCAAGTCAGGTGTTTTTCGTTTTTTCATGGCTTCCTCCTTGTTTCCAGAAATCTGTATATTACCAGATACTCATTTTATTTGGCAGGTACGTGAAAGGATGTTATATCTTAAAAAACAAAAAGGACACATCCAAATGGTATTTCTACCAAAAGTGATGTGTCCTTGTTTAACACTATATTTTCGAAAAATGCTCCTCAAAAATAATCGATATTTTGTTCTTTAGACATATAAGATAAACAGTCAGGAATCCATAGAACCCCTTATTCTATTCTCTTATAATCCGTACGTCACCATTTAAACTTATACAGCTCCAAGCCGTTTCATGTAGCTCCATGTCAATCCGTGGAACCACTTTTCCTGATTGGACGTCTATGACTACCAAACCGAACTCTTTTTTCTGGATTAGTACAGCTTAGCACCTGCCGGAATATGGTTATCAACCATCAGAAGATGCAGTTCTTCATCCTCTGAATCCTTCAGGTTATTCACTGCTGAAAGCAGCATACCGCAAGACTCGATTCCCATCATCTTTCTTGGCGGAAGGTTGGTGATTGCGATCAGTGTCTTACCAACTAATTCTTCCGGCTCATAGTAAGAGTGGATTCCGCTTAAGATCGTGCGGTCTGTACCTGTTCCGTCATCCAGTGTGAATTGAAGGAGCTTCTTGCTCTTCGGAACTGCTACACACTCTTTAACCTTTACGGCACGGAAATCAGATTTGCTGAATGTATCGAAATCAACCTCTTCTTCAAATAAAGGCTCAACCTTTACGTTGGAGAAGTCAATCTTCGCATTGTCTTTGAAGAATCCGTTGTTGTCGTTTGCAGTTGCTTCTTCTACTGCTCCGGATTTTCCTGCTTTTTTGTCAGAGTACTTAAATGAAAAACTAAATTCCAGTTATTAAATAAACCAGTAAATTTGCGGGATTAAATTCCATTTTGCACCTTAACAATTCCATATTTTTGCCTTATAATGAACCTGTAAGCACCCATGAGTTATGTTTTTGCGCATGCTAAATGGGCATCTGAAAATAGTGTGCAGGACTAAATTCCACATGCCTTATGTGTAAGACTAAATTCTGGTGCAGTGAAATCTGCCTGTGCTTATACTATTTTATTTTATAAGTTTTGGACTAAGCATAACATCATCAGGTGCGATTGCCTTTAATCCTAATGCTTTATGCAGTTTATTGTCCAAGAGTAAAAGAGAGAGTTCATATGGGCTGTGCCCATTGAGGCTGTCTCTTTTTTCGTTGTTTATGTGGTTCATCATAAGCCTGACTTTATCGTCATCTAAATCAGCGAATGAACTTCCTTTCGGACGGATGTAGCGGATATACTCGTGGTTCTTCTCGCAGGCTCCTTTTTGCCAAAAGCTGTATGGATCGCAGTAAAAGACAGTAGTACTTTTGCTTCCGTCACAGAATTCCTCCATCTCTTCGCGGGCGGAGAATTCCGGACCTCCGTCCGTGAGGATCACCGGAAAAAGCCTTTTGAATGCTTCCTGTCCCAACACTGTTTCAAGCCATACAAAGACCTCTAACACACATTCCTGGTCCTGACATTCCAATAGGAACAGGAGCATAAGTTTACAGTTGCGGAATGTAAAGGTTAAAATGGCTCGACTTTCTCCTTTCTTACCTTCCACGCAATCCATTTCTACAACATTTGTATCAGGATGTTCCTTCATATACTTTTGAAAATCCTCATAGTTATGACCAATACGGTAAGATCGATCCTTTGCACTGGTCTGCGTTGGCTTTTTACGCTTTTTATAACGTACAGCACGTCTCAGATCACCATTTCGCACATCAAATACGCATGCATCAATGTAAGAGTAAAGAGTTCTTCTTGAACATCCTAATTCATCTGCATGTGTAGCGTAGATATGTCCTATAGATTGATGCTTATCCTTGATTAACGGAACCAGCAGATCATTCATAGCCTGAATGCTTTCCGGAGTCTGATTGATGCCGACTCTGCAATCAACGAGCACGCTGCGGTATTCATCATGCGCATATTTAGATGAATAAAACTTTCTGGGCATAAGGCAATAGGTCTTTTTACCACAGCCATTGCATACGTAAGGTGGTTTATTCAGCTTTTCACATTCTGCTGTCTCATAAGCTGGACAAATATCAATGCAACGAAAATCCGGCCTTTTACAGAGTTTACATCGACTGCCACACTGCTTGTCACAAAGACAAACAATCTTACAAGTCTTTCGATGAATGCATGGTGGATTCGTATATCCTGAATCAGGGCGTTCTTTTGTATGTGCGTGAAGCCGTACTTCTTTTGATATGGTAGATGGATCTTTACCGATAATCCGCCCAATTTCAGCGAAACTTTTATTCTCGGTAAGTCCTTTCTCAATATCCACTCGCTGTTCAAAGGTTAAATGTTTCTGATTGCCTTTCTTCTTCATAAATATCTCCAATCTGCACAGGCAGGCAATCAGCTGCAAGTACATTATACAGAGAAATAACAGCAGCAATCAATACAGCAAATATGTGTGCAGGAGTAACTTCGACCTATATGGAATTTACTCTTACATTCTGGAATTTAAAAATGCATTTTAGTTCTGTCTGCCATACTCAATCTCTCCAATCCAAAAAAGAACATTTGTTCTGTTTTTCTGTGCTGTCAGTATAAATCATTTTTATCATTATTTCAAGTGTAAAATATTACCCATTTCATCATAAAAATGATTTTTGCATTGATTTATCATGAGGGATTGTATATAGTATATACAGAAAACAGACAAAAACACTCTTACGGAGGCGATAGTGTGAAAACTACCGCTGATGCCGTAATTTTCACACGGGCTATTTGTGCCGCAGGCGTCACAAAGTAGCCTTGATCGCAGAGCAAAATCTGACATTTTGCTCGCGATCCTTCGACGCAAAGCGTCTGCGGAATGGAGATTAAAATGAACTCGATTGGAAAGATATTACAGGATCGTCGAAAAGAACTTGGGTTGACACAACCCGATGTAATTAAAGAACTGAAACAGTTTGGATACTCTATGAATCATGCAGCGATCAGCTCCTGGGAACGCAATGTTACCCAGCCGAACGCCACACAGTTTCTGGCACTCTGCAAGATTCTCGGCATTACAAATATTTACGATGCATTCATCGGCGAATATACGCCGGATAATCCGTTCAGCGAATTAAACGAAGAAGGCATTCAAAAAGCGAAAGAGTACATAGATCTGCTGATCAAATCCGGAGATTATGCCAAAGAAGATACCTCCGTCCTTCCCTCTTACCGGGAAATCAGACTGTTTGATCTTCCTGCGTCTGCCGGAACCGGAGAATTTCTTGACAGCGATAACTTTGAAATGATCGAAGTCGGAAACGAAGTCGCACCGGAAGCAGATTTTGGTATCCGAATCCACGGTGACAGTATGGAACCCTGCTATATCAACGGACAGATCGTTTGGGTACAGCAGACGGAAGAACTGGAATCAGGAGAGATCGGCATCTTCTATCTCGATGGCAACGCCTACTGTAAAAAACTGGATTGCAGCAGAACGGGAACCTTCCTTGTCTCCCTGAATCAGAAATATGATCCAATACAGATCACGAAAAATAACAGTTTTAAGATTTTTGGAAAAGTAGTATGCTGATAGTCCTGTTTATTGGACAACATAAAGAATATAATAAAGACAGTGTATGAGTCCGATCTTTCTTCTTATCCGGCTCAGCACTATTTTGCGGAAATGATTTCCACTTTTGATCAGTATGGAGGACACAATATGGTAACAAACAATATCTCGGAAATACGCAAAGAAAAACATCTCAGTCAGGATGACCTTGCGGTCGCACTCGGCGTGTGCCGCAAGAGCATCTTTAATATTGAGCATAATAATGTAATTCCGAATATTGATACCTGCCTGCATCTGGCAAAATATCTTGATATGACGGTAGAGGATCTGTTTGAGATACAGGATGCATAAGCTTTATCCATCGTAATAATTATCCTCTGGCAAGTCATCCTTTTTGAATGTAATTTCAGGTCTTGAACGCCCTGACAGCGGTAATATCCGCCTTCCGTCATCGGTGTTTTCAGGAATTTCTTACGCGCCGGTACATTATAGAACAGATTCCGGACAATAATTGTAGTTCCGGTCGGTGCACCGATCTCTTGTGTCTCCTATATGATAATTATTATTAAAACACAATATCTTGTGATAGATATCGATACACATACATATTTAATATACCGAAAAAAAGAAAAAAATGCAACAAAAGGAGAAGGGATTTCTGAAATTAATTCAGAAATCCCTTAGATATAAAGAAATATTCTTATATGCAACAAATATGATTCGTATTACCGGAGCGTAATTGTTTTAGTAACTGCGGCTCCTGTTCCACGGTATTTATCACTCTTAGCAGTAGCTATTTTTACTTTTAGCTTTTTCTTGGTTCGTTTTCCTCTGTAATAATCGCTATAGGTACAGCTTTTCCCCTTGAGCTTACAAATAGTTCCGTTTACGCTCAGGTATTTTGTCTTCAAACCGGGAGCCTTCTTTTTCAGTACGATCTTCAATTTGTAGCTTGTGGTATAATAGCCACCGGTATAATACCCGCGATGCCATATCCCTAAAGTATCATAATAACCGCTATGGTATTTGCGTGAAATATATTTTGTTTTGTATCCGTATGCTTTGATTGATTTTACAGCAGGTTTTTTGTTGGAACCGGTTATAACACTAATCTCTTTGGAAGGTGCACTATATAAAGGTTCTTTTCCTTCCGTTTCGATACAATTGATCAGGCGGAACGTATATTTCGTATCCGGTTTTAATCCGCTTACAACACGTTCCTCTACGTTCACTGTTTTCACATTTTTCACATCTACCCATTTGTTGCCATTTTTCATCTGAATCTGTCCTAGACCTTTCAGATTCATTTTGGTTGTACCTACATTAAACGAATATGCCAGCAGAATCGGAGCTTCCGGTACAGAATGATATTCATACGTGTATTCCTTAAATCCGTAACCGTCTGCATATAAGACAACTCGTAATGTATGATAACCTGCTGATGAATTATTCAGTACACCGCTCCATCCGGTAGGTGTTTTATCACCATAAGAACGAAGTTCGCTTCCGGCTGAATATACATAAGTTTCCGGTGATCCGGTAAGTGTTACTGTAAACGGCACATTGCAGGCACCAACAAGTCCCTGTATATTCCAGTCGACGTTTACGGTGCCGAAATCATATGGCACAGCAGACACTTTTAACGTATACTCCTTACCGATATCAGACTGCCCCCCTCCTATAAGTTGCATGTTATAAGTACCGGCAGCAAGCTTAAAAGTCTCCGTGCCGGATGTGTTCAGTCGATTACTGGCACGCCCAAGATACTCGCCAATACTATTGCGAAGATAATAACTGCATTCGCCGGTCAGGTTAATCGTTACTGTCGATGCTTCGGACAGAGTCAGGGAATAATATTGATTATAATACCCTTGCTGATAGACCGGTCCGGTTATTTCCTGGTCAAATACTATAGGAATTGGTTTGTTTTCATCATTGCTGATGTTATAAGTTTTGTATACGGCTGCGGTATACTGCAGCTTGACGTTCGTAAAAGTTTGGGCTGTCGCAGTAACACGGAATTTGCAGGTTGCACCGGGAGCAATTATTGGGGAATATGCGGTATAATATTCCTTCCATCCGTTGGTCATATAAGCTTGTAATTTGAGTTTTCCGCTACTTGAGGGACCGCTCTTATCATAACTTTTAATTGTGAGATCTGATATTTTGACATTGCCACTGGTTGTGTTCTTAAATATAATAGTCCAGTCATCATATTGTGTAATCGTATCTTCATAGGTAATGGTTTCTGTTACATTTGCATTAATGCTGATCTCACTGTCAGCAGCTTTTGCTGTTATCGGAAATAGAAACAGACCGCATATCAGCAGACACAGAGTAAATGGTTTTAAAAATTGATGCATTCTCATAATCATCTCTCCTCTCGTATAATATCTTTTAGATACATAAATGTACCTTGAAAACTCAATAAATATTTGTTCAATAGGCTTAGTAAAGCCCATGATATAATTGTCCCAGTGTCAATCAGGTAATAGTTCTGTTCCCTCCTGTTGAACCAGTCATGGTTGCTTCATTGTAGAGTCTGTTCCCCTGACATGGAAGTTAGCTTCAAACCGGCTGGCTGTTTGCTTAAGAACATGGACTACCATCCAGCAGTGTGGTTTCGCATCTATCCGTCTTAAGCTGGATTCTTATATGCGAGGGTGTCGATGCTCCATGATCATGGGTTTTACCAAGCCGATTGAACACTCAAATCTTATTACGAAAGAAGGTGATTTTCATGAACCCGCTTTACGTCGGAATTGATGTAAGTAGCAAATCCAATGTCGTTTATCTTATGCTTCCAAACGGAGATAAGCACAGCAACTTTGAATTAAAAAACTCACATGATGGTTCCACTCAGCTTGTGAAAAGGATTCTTTCTGCCATGACTTCTCGTTCCCTTGACACTGTTCTGATTGGTCTCGAAGCAACCTCTGTTTATGGAGACAATCTCGTGTACTTTCTAAGGGAAGATGCCACTCTGGCACCATTTAACAGAAAGATTCATGTCCTCAATCCTAAGCAGGTAAATAAGTTCAAGGAATCTTATAATGACCTGCCTAAAAATGATTACGTGGACTCTTTTGTCATTGCTGACTGCCTGCGTTTCGGTAGAATCAACAAAGAGGTATACATCGGAGACTATCGTTACAAAGCTCTCCAAAACCTCACACGAGCACGCTACTACGCTGTTTGCAACCTTATCAAAGAAAAACAACGTTTTATGAATGTACTTTTCAAGAAGTATTCCACGATGACGCAGGAAAAAGTATTTTCAGATACTTTCAGCACTACGGCACTTGCTGTCTACGAAGAGTTTGAATCCGCAGAAGCATTAGCCAATATGGACTTACAAGAGCTTACTGATTTCATTATGGAAAAAGGAAAGAACCGCTTTCCTAATCCTGATTCAGTAGCCAAAGCCATTCAGAAAGCTGCCAGAAGCTCTTACCGTTTGCCTAAGACGGTAAATGACTCCGTTAATCAGGTGCTTTCTATATCCATAACCTCAATGAAGGCATTGGAATCTCAAATCAAAGAGTTCGATAAAGCAATCGCTGCTCAAATGGAACTCTTACCAAATGTATTGATATCCATTCCAGGTATTGGTCCTGTATTCTCAGCCGGTATCATGGCTGAAATCGGTGATATCAATCGTTTCGGAAACCATGCTCAGCTTGCTAAGTATGCAGGTCTTGCATGGAAACAACATCAGTCCGGAGGTTTTGAAGCCCAAACAACAAGGCTTATAAATTCCGGTAACCGCTTTTTAAAGTATTATCTGTGCGAAGCAGCTTTCTCGCTTGTAAGATGCGACAAGGAATACAGCGACTTCTACCACCTTAAATACAAAGAGGTAAACAGATATCAACACAAACGTGCACTCGCATTAACTGCCCGTAAATTTGTGCGGTTGGTCTTTGTACTGCTCAAAGATAATCGCCTATATCGTCCAGCAAAGTAGAATAACTTCTACTTGCTGATGAGCTACGCCCTGCTCATTTTCAAAAAACATGGTCGACAGGGCTTAGGTGGGTGTTTTTTGTCTTCGTGAAATATATGAAAGATATTTGATTTATTATTCATTTCTCACTTGACATCACACCGCTGGACTCTTTATTATGATTGTCTGTTAATTATACCGTAAAAAGAAGAATGACACATGACACGAAAGTGTTATATCGTTACCGTACCTCCCATATTTTCTAGAATATTCTTATGTTGTGACCGCATGTTTTATTCCAACGGAATGACTACACCACTGATTCTCGCCTCAATAGCAAGTTCGGTCCGGCTTTTACAACCGGATTTCTCCATCATATGCCGGATATGCTGCTTAACCGTGTTCTCTGCAATACATAATTCCTGTGCAATCTCCTGATTAGAAGCTCCTTTTGTCATTACCCGGAGCACTTCCAGTTCCCGTTCTGTAAAGTCGGTACTATTGGTATGCCCTAATGCAACCACAGGTGGATGATCCGGATAAACGGATTCACCGGCCATTGTACGATCCATCACATGCAAGATTGTTTCTTTTGAACTTTCTTTGTACCAGAAGCTGTCGATTCCGGCCTTTTTGGCACGTTTCAACCAGGATTCCTCAGGCATTGATGTAATTGCAATAATCTTAACGGAAGGATTGTTCTTTTTTATTGAAGCCGCCTCGTTAATCCCGTTGGAAGCATCATTCATTAAAATATCCATTAAGATCATATCTGATGGATATTGTTGTAGGTATCCGGCAGCGTCAGATGCCGATTCAACAAGGCAGCTTACTTCATATTGTTCACTTTCTATCAGATATAACTCGAATAATTTTCTGGCTATGAATTGATCATCAACAATCATTACTTTTGTTTTCATCCATCTTCTCCTTGTTCTGTCGTAATAAAATAGTAAGTTGGAAACGTGGTTTCCCTGTAACCAGCATGGTTCCCCCTTCTGCTTCTATGAGCCTTCTCAGATTACGAAGACCGCCATGCTCCGTGATATCATTTGTTAATGGTGGTGTTCCGTTATTTTGAAACTGTATCTGATAATAAGGTATTCCGTGTTGCGTGACCGTTTGTATATCTAAATATAAAACCGTCCCCTTTGCATGTTTTACGGTATTGGTAAGACATTCTTTCGTTGCCGTAATTATAAGACTAAGGATGTCTGTGCGGTCAGGCAGATGTCCGTTAAGTAATATCTTCACTCCTAAAAGATGTGCTGTTTCATATATGTCTTTCATATCGATTGTATGATGATTTTCGACGTCTTTTTCTAATATGTGAAAAGTTTCCTGCCAGATTTCAAGTAATTCCTGTCGATTGCGTTGCAATGGCGGGGTTGCAAGATAGGCACGAAATGCCAGTAATGTTTTGCCGAGATTATTATGTACGCGTATCTTGGCAGCGAGGATTTCCTGTTCTCTTGTTACGGCCGTCACATTCTGATTAAAATGCTGTAACCGCTTGTTGATATCTGCAAGCACGGCATTACGTCGATTCAATTCAAGGTGCAGATTATAAAGGCCGGTTACATCCGTTGCGATGATCTCTGTAATTGGTTGTTGGGCGACATATATACGCTGCTGTTGGATATCCCAGATGCGATCCATTGCCTCCACCACAAAGATATTTTCTTTGTCTGGCCGCTTATCTTCTTTTCTGCCCGGGTGTTGCGATACAATATTCCAGAATTGATTTCCGTTCATAATTCCATTTCCGGTTAATGCTTCATTTAGTCTTTGCATTGTCTCATTGACCAGAATTGGTGTACCGTTTCCATATGTAAAGAGAATTCCCTCCGGTAACGCATCCATAAACTCTTTCACGCAATCGTAGGATAACTGATGTTGCCGGGTGCGTCGTATAATTCGTTTAAAGATAATGTCAGTTCCCAATAGTATGACGATGAATAATACCTGTAATGGGACAGGTGTATTCATAAATACCTGGCCATCCACCCTTCCTTCACCGGATCCGATATGTGTTCTATGACAACGCATGCCCCCTCAAAATATATCAGGCTGATACCGAATACACAACCGGAAAAAAGAATATACTTCACCGGCATATGAAACCATATGGTCTGCAGCATCCGGTGCAGTGTGACAAAAGCCAAAAACATGATTACAATACAGAGCAGGCATTGCTCCATGTCAGAAAGTATCTCATAATACATCCGTTATCCCCTCCTCCCCGGGAAGTACCAGTCGTAAATATAAAGTCTGTTCTTCCGTGCATACGGTAAGCATTCCTTTGTATTGTTCAATGGCATTTTTCCAGCGGCTGAAATCCGTTACGGATGGAACGCAATCCATTTCAATATACATCTGCATATCTTTATGAAATGACAGTGTGAGAAACATCGCATGACATGTATGGATCGCTTCTTCAATCACATATTCTAAAACAGCGTATGACGTTAATATTTTTTCTCCGGATAATTGCATTGTTCCATCTGTTTCATAATAAATCTGTATTCCATAAAGTGTAAGATAAGAGGCGGTTTCCTGTATGGCAAGCGATAACTCGGTACTATCCAATATGGTATGTTCTTCTATCAGCAGAAGCATGTTGGAGTATCTCTTAATGTATGCATTGATAATAGCTGCATACTGCATCTGATGGATAAAGGCATCTTCTTCATCCGGAACGGTATCTAATAAATAATTTACCAATAATAATTCTGTGTGCAGACGATTCATGATCGTATCATACAGCGCAGTCTTCTGCCGGATCTGCTCTCTTTGCTGCGCCAGACGGTTTTCCCCTTCCAGCATGGCATTTTCTTCTTCTAATATATTTCCTAATTCCGTCAACTTTTTGTTGACTTCCTGAATTTGTGAAATATCTTTCATCCAATAACCATATCCGCCATGAACCGGGTAGCTTCGTAAGAGTATATTTCCGTTCTGAAGCAGTACCTCATCATTCACTGCATGGCGCACTTCGGCTGCCGTAAAATGTCTGGTACTTCCTGCCGTGTACAGCATTTCACCATCCTCTGACAATATTCCTCCATTTAAGGAGCATGCATTCCATAATTCCATATAATGATCATTTACAGGAAATAAATGAGCCTGGATCAAACCTTCCATAAATGCAGGAAAGATAATAATGATCATTTCTGCCATTTTGTACATGGATACAAAATAACAATCCGGATGAAAACGATATAGCAGCATATAACAAATACCGATGCCAAGCGGAAGCAATGGTTTCCAGATCTGCTTCCGGTTGTCCGAAGAAGAACACCTGTGCAGGGTGATTCCCAGAATAACAATTGACAATACAGTAATCCAGGCGATGATCAGATAATATAGAATTCCATAGGTATACCCATCCGCGTCCTGCCAATCGGATACCGGAACCGGAAATCGAAAAGCTGTCTGATGCAGATCGTTTGTGAGTACTGCTGCAGACAATAGCGCTGCTATCGCATATAACCCGTTAATGCTTTGTGATCTACCGGTGTTCTTTCCAATCTGTAATACGGCTGATAGCAAAAAAAGTATGATATAAATAAATGGAATATAATAAAGATACCACGCATATCTTGTCCAAACAGAAGAAGGTAAAAATGCAAATTTTACGGTTCGCAGCAATATAAGAAAACATAACATACGCCCGATCTGAATCAAATATTTCTGCTCCTGAGGCTTGATCAGGCGGCGTTTCATTTGATAAATCCATATAAAAATAGCAGTAATGTATAATATGCATGTGATACCGGTTAATGAGATACCGGAATAAGAATAGTACACCAGTCTTAATATTCCGGATAATAACACGATCATTACACATACACCATTCCAAAATACAGTATCTTTGTTATTGAACATGTAAACCCCCTCTGTAGTCGGAAAACCTTAAACTCTGCGTTTCCTGTATTCTATATCTTTTAGTCCCCTAATTGAAATTCATCATAATCCGAAGATTCTTTGATCTGATATTCTTTCTTCGTGGATGATTCTGTTGTAGTGGATTGTATCTGTGTGGGCGGCACCTGTGTGGTCACCGTTTCCGTTGCAGCCTCTGTTGTAATATGTGCCTCCTCGTTCCGGATAGATTTATCCTGTGTTGACACATCCTTAAACACCGCTTCTGTATAAATATCTGAGGTGTACGGCTGTTCTGTCTGCTGTCTGGACGAACCATTGTAACTGTTGTGTCTTATATAATACACCATACTAACACTTATTCCAACCAGAAACACCAGAATAATCAATAGTATTATGCGATGTCTCCCACTCTGTCTGGACTCTTGATCAAAATAATTCATTATCACTTCTTCGCCAGTATTATGTTCTAAGATCTGTCGGGTATAATCCGTAATCTGATCAGGATATACAGTAACCGGGATATTTGCTACTGGTGCAACAGTAAGTCCATCGATCAATTCCCCCATATTGAGGTAACGATCCTGCAAATTCACAGACAGCCCTTTACTTAAGGCTTTCCATTGCCATTCCGGTATGGTTGTAATCGGCGTAATATCGTTCTTTTGTATCCTTGTGATAGCATCTGGCAGTGTATGACCGGTAAATGCTGTATACATCGGTATGACTTCCGATCTTTCCATCCTTGCGATATTGTTCTAAGGGAGTGTATCCGGCTTTTACGATCACGGTCTGATCAGAAGCTGTCTCTTTCATCTGCTGCCGTCTGTTGCTAGATACCCCGGCTGCCCCAAAATCGATCAGCCATAAATGATTCTGAAAATCAATGATAAAATTATCGGGACTGATATCACGATGAATCATTCCTTGTTTGTGTAAAAGCCCCAATGACTTCATAATCGGCAGAAATAACGGAATCACATCCTCTGCATGCATAGCCCCGTTGTCTTTGATATACTGAGCAATGGGTGCTGATTTAGCAAATAATAAAGATTATAAAACCGTCATTGAAGCGGTTGGACTCGGAGAAAAACTACATAAATATCCCAGCGAACTTTCGGGTGGCGAACAACAAAGAGTATCTATTGCAAGAGCTTTGGCAAAAAGACCGAGAGTATTATTTCTTGACGAACCGACAGGAGCATTAGACGAACAAACAGGACGACAGGTTCTTGATTATATATGTAAACTTCAAAAGGAATATGGTTTTACGATCGTAATGGTAACGCACAATTTGAATATTGCGGGAATGGCAAACACAGTTATAAAAATGAATAGCGGAAAAATATTTGAAATTTACACAAATGAAGCACAAAAGACCGCTTATGAGATAGGATGGTGATGGTATGCTCGTTGGAATAAAAAATGTTGCAAAACTCATCGGTATTTCCATTATAGCCTGTTGTGCCGTACTTGTATGTACAATGTTTGATCTCGTATCCCATCTCTTTTAACATATCAAGAAATTCTTCCATATCATCGGACTGCAGGATACACGCATCCAGATCCCGCCGGATCATATCTCTCCAGATCAGCTTACCATCCCGAAACTCGTTCCAGTCCTTTGGATATTTGAATCCACCATAATGCATACCGCCTCATCGTCTGAATAATCTTTTACAAAGACCGGGATCTTATCAAGTCCTGCCCGTCTTGCGGCATGTGTCCTCCGATGACCGGAGATTAGTTCAAATCCTCCATCCAGTCGTTTTCTCGCGATTGCCGGAGACAATACACCTTTTGCTTTAATTGATTCCACCAGTTCATCCATTGCTTCATCATCCACTACATGAAAGGGATGTCCCTTAAATTCATGTAGCTGATCCAGCGGAATATCACTTGCGCCTTCGATTGTCGGCACAGCCAGTAATTCTTCATAATTCGTCAGGGATATTTTCTTCCCTGCTCTTGTTCGCATTGACATCGAAATCCTCCTTTTTTGTTTTTTCTAGGAGCAAGAGACAAAAAAAGACACTTCCTTACTAGAAAGTGTCTTAATATGTGTTTGAAATTCTTTCCTTTGTTGATTTTCCTTGCAAATTAATGCAAGAAGTTGTAACTAAGGTTGCGAATTTGATGTCTTTTTGATGTCATTTGTTTGCAATGAATGTCTGCAAACCCGCATAAACACTGGGTTTTACTTGTCGATGGACTTCATCGTCGGGAAGAGCTTTGGCTCTTTTTCTTACTCTTGCAAATCCTTGCAAACCCTTATTTTTCGGGCATTTGAGCCTTTTACACTCTTTCATACTCTTTGCTAATTTATTGCCAAAAAGTAGTCAAAAAGTAGTCTTCCCACTTGAAAAGTAGTCAACGAGATACATGATGTATTGTTGTGTCTGACACAATAATACTTTCGGATTATACCATATTGAAAAGAAAACCTCAAGAGGACTCTTTTCTAAAATACATCCATGTTCTTTGCTAAATTTTCGATTGCTGTTTTGGTTACTTCGTCATTTACCTCTGCGTAAATATTCATCGTAGTAGATACATCGGCGTGACCCATAACCTCTTGAATTACTTTAATGTTTGTTTCATTTTCGCAGAATCTCGAAGCAAACGTGTGTCTAAAAATGTGACATGAGAATTTGGGAATAATTACCGGTTCTCTTTTCTCTTTTTTTGCCGCCACTTCTTCCTCTGCATTGTGGGCATCTACAATTCTTTTGATAGCACGGTTAATTGCTGCCGGATTGTGAGGACTTCCAAAGCGATTTGTGAAAATAAAGTTGGTCATCCCATCTATAGTCTCAACACAAAACCCTTCTTCTTTCTGCCTGTCATATTCATCTTTTAAAACTTCATATACCGGCTGCATCATTGGTATCAATCTAATACCCGCCTCTGTCTTAGGTAAGGAAACTCGAAGCTCACTTCTGTATGAATCATCTGCCCTCTTATAATAGGTAAGACTATGATTGATGTTAATCACACGCTTTTCTAAATCAACATCGTCCCATCGAATACCAATAGCTTCACCAATTCGACATCCTGTACCAAGCAGGAATGCAAATAACGGATACCAATGATAAAAGAACGGATTCTTTGCTACATAGTCCATGAAGGCTCTCTGCTGTTCTACGGTCAATGCCCTTCGTGTTTTACGACTACCACCATTTCTCTTCTTAATTTCACAATATGCTCCATCAACCGGATTCTTCCTAATAATATCATCACGCACCGCAAGTTGAAATGTAGGTCTAAGGATTGTATTGATAGTTTCCAAAGTATTGATAGCCATTCCCTGATTCGTAACCAAATCATTATAGAAATACAATATCTCTGAATACTTGACATCCTTAATCTTTCTCTTGCCTAATGTGTCTCGGATAAAATGATTCCACATATACGTGTAATTACTATAGGTAGTGCTCCTCAACTCTGATTTTGTAGCAATGTATCTGTCAAACAGAAAATTCACATCAGCCTTACCGGCAATATAGAAGTTAATTCCGTCCAACTGATCCTTGACCAGCGTTTCCTCTTTCTGACGAAGAGTTGTCAGTGACTTTGCATATATTGTTCGTTTCTTACCTAAAGCATCATGGTACACATATGAATACCTGCCATCAGTTTTCCTGTAGTTCTCACCCTTTCTTAAAACTCTTCCTTTGCCATCTTTTCTACAAGCCATCTTTTCCTCCTTTCCGGAGAAAAGAGCCTGCACTACTTTTGGGTATTCTTGATTTGCATCTCAACACCCAATCGTATGATATGCGATATGGATAAGTTGCGAGACTGTGCATACTCTAGTAAAGCCTGGTATTCTTCCTCTCTAAACTTGACCGTAACAATATGGTCTATCGGTTTCTCAACCTTGGGGCGACCCATCTTTGCCATGCTGCACCTCCTCACTTCTTACCCTTATTATACTTTTGGTATTACCAAAAGTCAAGTATTTTCATGCAGGTTTCTCCGTTTTTCTTCAAATCTATTTGTAGAAATCTTCCTCTACAATATGAAAAGTCTCCAAATACTCATCAATGATATCCAAATTGACTAAAACAAGCTGATTTACCTTATAACAAGCCTTAGCATCCTTTGCCAGCTGCATAAACTTAGACACGCTCATTGAATACATCTCGGCACCTTCGGAATATCTGACAAATCTCTTGTTATTGGTGTTCTTAGTTCTCTGATCCATCGCTTAATTCCTCCATTACCATATTTCTTGCAGCACGAATAAGATTAAGCTGTCTAATCAGTGCCCTGTCAATCTGTTCCATAACTTCCGCTTCTACCGGAATATATCCTGTTTTCCCTCTTATCGCCATCTTAGACACTGTCTGTATATCCTCCGGAAGAAAATCAGAAATTGCTTTCAACCTGTATCCTCTCACATCATTGGGTTTTATCTGCACATGTACCGGAATATCCTTCAATTTACTGCTCAAAGGACAAACTGTAACCATAGGGGCACCTTCATGGTTGCTTGCATCACAGCTCACAATCACACAAGGTCTAATTCCACCCTGTACACCCGCAGGCTTATTCCCAAAGTCAGCATACACAACATCACCACGCTTATATTTTCCATAGTTCTTTCTCTTTTCCATCACTTTTCCTCCATCACAATATTCATTCCAAGATTACCTTCGTCCACCGTAATAAACTGACCGCCTACAGCCTTGACCATTCCTATTTTGCTATATGCATCTTCTATATCAGAACTCACATATTTCATTCCGGCTACAATCACGCCTTGAACTCTTTTCTTTCCTATTAATAAGGCAATCTGTTTAAAGTTTCTAAACACATCATTCATACAAAAGCCATGTCTTCTCATGACACCTACAACTTTAATGTTATGAGCCTTTGCATATTCTTTTATATATTTGAGCTGCTTATCTTCCAATCTGTCCACCACATTCAAATCAGCTTCAACAGATAAATAGGCAATGCACTCATATCTGGGTTCTATTTTCTTCGCCATAGTTTTGCCCTCCTATGCTATCATCGTTGCTGCATTATCCAACATATACAGGAAGGTCTCCCTGAAATATGCTTTTTGTTTATCCGGCAACAAATCCAATCTTGAGTCAATAGAATCTTCCTTATTAGATGATGCTTTAATATCAAGCACAGTGTTGGCATCAACCTCATAAGCATTCATGAAAAGGAACAATGATTTCATACTCAAGTTACGTCCACCCTGCTCAATCTGATTCAGGCTCGATGTACTCAAACCGGTCAAGTTGCTGGCTTGTAAAATACTTAGTCCCCTATCAGTACGAAGCTTCCTAAGTGCTGGTCCTACCATATATCCTTCGTATTTCATCAATAGCCACCTTCTCTCTTTGCTCTAGCAAGAGCCTCTATTGCCTCTTCCTCCGTAGGATAATTACCATAGAAATTTTCATACTGGTCATAAACATTCACACCATCGTAATCTATGGCAAGGTACATTTTATATTCCGGCAGGTAGAGAAGATTCTCTACCTCGCCATTATGAAAGCCATTCAACATCCTGCACCTCCGTCCCAAGGCTCGGATGCTTCTTGCATTTCTTTATCAGCTTCTACACTCACAACATGGATCTGCACCTTATTGTCATTCGCAAACTGCATGAACGAAACCAGATCTTCCATGTCTTCTGAAATGTCATCAAAGTTTCTAATAAAAAGATGATTGATAATAGACATTTCCATCGCCCTATAAATATCATCAAGCTGAGGTCTGTCAACATCTCTGCTACCGCCTCTATCCACATCCACGCATAAGATTTCACAGCCCTCCTCGTCTCCGGCTGCAATCAACCTCTCACAGAAATCCATCACCTTATGCTCTGCTTTTCTGGATTTGATGAATCCTACTGCCAAGTTACCATTTTCATGTTTCATGAAATTGTTATAGTTCTTCATTTTTGTATCACCTTTCCTAATTGAAATTTAGTGATACAAGCGCTTGTATCTGTGCATTTCCTGAGCACATCATTGTTTCGTTTGTAATTAGTGTACCGTCGTACACTTGACAACCTTCTGTTCCATAAACATAAAAGAAGCTGTTCGGTCAGTCACCAACCATAGTTAGATTCTATACCGAAACAGCCCTTCAAAAAATGCACTTGCACGCTCCCTTTTGGGACAAAATTGGCTCCCTATATTTACTTTTGAAATGCTTTCATTACTTCTATCAATAATGGCTTTTTATCATCGGGGCATCCATTGTACAAGGATACTACATAATCTGATTCCTGCTCTTTTTCCTCAATACCCACTAAATATTCCAAAGAAACTCTAAAATATTCAGCAAGTGCTATCAGATTATCTACTGACAATCCATTCACACCTCTTTCTGCTTTACTTATTGTCTTCAAATGCAAGCCAATCTTCTCTGATAAATTCGCCTGACTCAGTCCTTCCTTCTTACGAAGTTCTGCTATTCTTTTTCCACTCAATTCAGTGTTGTAATTCAAATTAACCTTCTTTCCCTACATAAGGTTAATTGATATCTCATGGATTCACAAACTCTCTCTGTAGTATAAATGCAAAAAGCCAGGTAGTTCATTCACATACTGCAAATGAATTACCCGGCCTTAGTCGTTAATAGTTTCTTATTACGCTACTTGCTCGTTGCAATTTTCATATTAATTTGTGGAAAATACTGTTCATCATTTTCCAAATTAATACGAACAATATTTTTGCATTTCATACACTTAATTTCAATTACACCACTTTTCGAATCAGTTTCAAATAATCTTCTGTGGTCAATTCCACAACTTATAGTTCTGTATTTGCTCATATTTCCTCCTTAACTACGGTGCACTATGCTTCCATAGAAAATTAGAAATATTCTCAAATGGTTAGCACAGCCTTTTCCAAAGCGGGTAGCTCTGTACTTCGCTCAACCTATTTGTAAATTACATTCAACGCAATCGTCTTTTTTACAGCATCCTTCAATACTTCTTCCAAGGCATCTACATACTGATTTTCATCAATCATACCCTTATAAAAATAAGGCATGCTGTTCTTCAAGAACCCACGGAAATATGTGCCAAATCCAAAACCTGTTAATTCTGCATCTCTCATTGCTTTGTCATAGAGAAGAATGCTGACAAATTTTTTAGCATCAACATTTCTGGCAACCTGCTTCCAAAACAACTCACTTTCCTTCTGCCCAGGGAATCTTCCATTCACTAATTTCATTGTCATATGAACGGTCTGATTAATAAAGTTTTCTGAGATGAAATTACGCAAATTTCCTGTGAAGTCAATAGTGAATGACTTACAATTAAAGTAATAATTTTCGTCAATTTTACAACTATATCCATCTCCATATCTAAGTCTTCTCTTAAGAGCATTATAGCTGTTACCATGTGGACAGATTCCCATGTTGTCTCCTATATTTTTACTTCCCGGCTCAAACACCTTTTTGTCGGTTTCACCCTCAAGAATATGAGCTCTAACACTCTTTAATAACTCTTCTCGATTTATTTCAACATCTACGTCTTCTTCTCCAACAAGGGTAATTGGAATTTTAACAGATGTCTTTACAAGGAACTCTGCTGTCTGTAATAAAATACTCTTTACAACATTAACAATGTTGTACATTTTGACAACTTCTTCGTGCTTCATTCCTTCATCACGTTTTAAGTAACATGGTAATGCCACGATCTCTAAATTACGTCTCGCTTTATTCTGAGCTTCCTGCAATTCACCTTGAAGTTCATTCACTCTCTTATTGACTTGCTCAATAATTTCATCAGCTGACATCTCATTCGCCACATCCATCGACACTGAAAACGGATCGTCAATAAAATCATCTTTTCTTAATGCATCAATATACAAATCTACCTTATTATTAACCATAAATAAAGGCGTTTGTTTCTTGTACGCTTCTAACAGCTTACGATACAGTTCATAAATCTTTTTTTCATTTGTATCACCTTGAAGCGGCACTACCATTGCTACTGCATCCGTATCTCCTTGGTAAATGAGTTCGTTCAGATAATCTGCATTATCATCATTAACTACCCCCGTATGATACAATCCTCTTGTATCTAATATTCCAAAAGTATATTCGCCATGTTCATCAATAAACACCTGAGAGGCATTCTTATCATTAGCAATAATATCTCGTACTGCCGTGTTCATTGGTGTATAAATAAAAATCTGTCCACACAACACCTCCAATGATAAACGCTCTCCCGCCTGCAAGTTATTAGATGTAAACATTGCCTCAATGAATCGATTGTCTTCTTCTGTTTCTTCTAGGGAAATCTCTTTGTAATATAAACCATCTTCCGAGATGTTCTCCTCATCAAAGTATTCAAAGAATTTATCTCTCAATATCTCATTTGTCTCTTCACAAATTTCCAGTAATTCGTTCGTGAAGTCTTTGTCGATAAGTGAGATAATTCTCTCCACCTCAATTTTTAATGCACCCAAGAATTTGTTCGAGTTTTCTTTAGCTTCTTTCTCAGACATGTTATTTTTGGTGGCATTATAGATTTCATAATCATGTTCACTAAAATGAAACTTTCTATATACTCCCACAATCTTCTCTACAAATTCCTTTTTCTGCTGCTCTGTCAAGAAATTAAATACTGCACATGTGTTATTACGTTCACTTAACTGTGCAAACAATTCCTCTTCAAAATCACTTTCCGCTTTACCTACCATGCTTGCGACTACTTTACCATTAAGTCTTACTACCTTGGCTATTGCAGTAATAACCATCTCAGAAAATACTTTCCTTTCCAGTATTTCCTCACTAATACTTGCCGCAACAATTACCTTGCCATTCAACGCTGTCGTATAAACTAACATTCTTTCACGAACCGTTGAATTTGTTTTGCCAACACATTTAATCAATATCTTACGAGCTCTAGGTTCAGCAAATACAACTGAAAATTCCGTTTTACCATCTCCAGTTCCGCCAATCAGCTTAATGACATGCATATGTGGCAATAAATTTTTCTTGAACATCTTTTATGTCCTCCTTGTAATTTATTACAACAAAAAAGCCCATAACAATCCATCGGAAGATGCTATGGGCATAAATTCATATGCAAGAACAAGAAGATACAATATCTATCTTCTCCATAATATCGTCACAGCATGGATCGTTTTGATAGCGGGTAGCTATCTACTTTGAAACTGAACGAGCTTTTCAGTTGTATATTTAAATTACATTCTTTTTTAATAAATGTCAATTCCTTTTTTAGAATTTAGGGAATTTTAATATGCTTTCTAATATTGTATAAGCTGCCTCTTGCTGTTTACTATTCATTTTTTCTATTATATCAATCAATTTATTATTTGATAATTCCAATTCTGTTCCCTTTACCAGATAATCAAGTGAAGTATCAAAATAGTCTGCTAGTATAAGTAAGTTATCTACTGACAGACCAATAATACCTCTTTCCGCTTTGCTTACCGTCTTTACATGAATTCCAAGTGTCTCTGCAAGTGCATTTTGTGATAACCCTTTTTCCTTTCTCAAATTTTTAATTCTCTTTCCACTTTCAACTAAATCGTAATACATAATCAATCCATCCTTTCTTGTTTCCGGCGATAACCAGTTACAAGAATGTTTGAGGACGAATATTTTTTTACCACCGCAGTCTTTACAATCAAAAAGAACGCAAAGGAAAGCCAGTCCAAAACCGGTTATCTTTCCCCTGCGTCCGTGGTGCTGTCACACAATAGTGCCGCCCTTATCAGGTGGTGCCATCATTTAATTGTTATTTGTTTCTATACTCTGAATACTCCGTTCTCGGAGTGCTCAATCAACATCTGTTCCGTGTAATGCTTCAATCGAAGAACCCTTTTACACTTCTCACACTTAAGTTCAAATCCTCCCAGATTCAAATCTACATTGTTACCTGTAACATAATAATTCATAAAAAGCCTGTTACAATGACCATTTCTACATCTAATCTCAATCTTTCTATTCAATTCAGTCTGCTCCTTTGCTATACAAAATCAATACTTAACTTTGTACTCGCATAGGAAAGGAAAATCACCTTTGCAAGTCTTCCGGGTGCAGAGTTCCGATGTGACAACTGCCCTGTGTCACCTGCACCACTGTGCTGATCTATTGGAAGCAACTGATTGTCACTTGTGACAAATCAGTTATGCTCCGGCTCTCTCCATAAACCACATATTGTTATCTTCATAATACAGATAACTCTCTCTACCATTCACAATACAGGTATATCTCATACCCACACCGCCAGCCTTCAGGCTTGCAGCTCTTCGGATGTCCTTAACACGCTGTATCTCATAAACACTGCCATCTGTCCATCGGAAGCTCTTCGGGGTAAGTACCCCTTCCTTTGAAAACTCAGCAGTCACATCAACATATACTTTACTGCTTTCCATGTCTACCTCCTGTTTACACTATGGCGATTGCTCTCGGAGCATCTTCCCGCCGTCTGATATATCCTAACTCTTCAAGTTTTTTCAAATGTGCATAAACACTTGAAGTTGATGTCAAATTGCAGATAACGCATAACTCCCTGATGGAAGGTGCGTAACCATGCTGCATTTGATAATCAACGATGCTGTCATACACAAGCTTCTGTCTTTCTGTCAGTTCCGTTCTATTAGTCATTCCGTTCAACTCCTCACTGATTAAAGTAACCATGTGGATGTACTACATGATCCTCACGGGCATTTACTGCGGATAATAGTTTATCCCGAAACATGAGCCCTCTCTGAATACTGTAAAAACCAAACCGTCTGCGAATATCATCAACTGCTGCATCCACTTTCATCTGCTTTTCCCGAAATTCAACACTGGAAAATAAATCAATCTGCTCCCAATAATTATCCGTTACTAGGTCTGCACCTCTTACGCCTACACTCCTGATAGGCTTTCTCCAATCATAACTTGCTTTAAAAATCTGGTAGGCATACGCAGCTATCTCGCTGGTAATGTTAGTGGCATGGTCTATCTTTTTCTGACGAGTAAAAGAGAACAATTCATTATCCCTGATACTGATTTCCACCACCTGGCAACGGAATCCATTTTCCCGAATCCTTGCAGCCACACTCTCCGCAAGAATATAAAGAACAATTTTCACATCCTCGTCATTTTCCAAATCTCTCGGTGTGGTCGTACTGTTACCAACTGATTTAATTGGAGCATGGGTATCCTCCAGCCTGACCGGTGAGTCATCATAGCCATTAGCAAATGCCCACAACACACTCCCCATTTTACCAAGATGATTTACAAGAATATGTTCATCCATCCTTGCAAGATCACCGATTGTCTTTATACCTATTTTCAACAACTTCTGGTTAGTGCTTCGTCCCACATAAAGTAAATCTGATACAGGGAGCTTCCATGCCTTCTGACGAAACTCGTCCTTATACATGGTAGTAATCGCATCCGGCTTCTTATAATCTGAACCGAGCTTTGCATAAATCTTGTCAAAGGATACTCCTATGCTGACGGTTATACCAAGCTCACTCTTCATCCGGTTACTGATTTCCTCCGCAATCTTATAACCATCACCCTTGATACTGCTGCTTGCTGATACATCCAGCCAGCTTTCATCAATTCCATATGGTTCCTGCAGATCGGTGTATTCCGAATAAATCTCATGCGCCATGCGGGAAAAACGCAGATACAAGTCCATTCTGGGGGAAATAAATGTAATGTCAGGGCAAACCTGTTTCGCCTGCCAGAGAGCCATTCCTGTTTTCACACCGTGTTTTTTGGCAATGTAGTCAGCAGTCAGTACAATTCCATGTCTTGACTCCGGGTCCCCTCCTACCGCCAATGGCTTTCCGGCTAGTTCCGGGTGATGCAAATGCTCAATCGCTGCATAACAGCAGTTGATATCACTATGCAATATGGTTCGCTCCATCTCTCATTCACCTCCAGTCTGTTCTATGGAAAGAAGCTTTCTATCACTTCTTACAGGCTCAAGTATAACTCTCTTATTAAGCGATTGTCAACGGACACATGTGTCCCCTATCTCTCATTCGGCGATTTTATGCTTGAAAAAATCTTTTTTCTGATATATACTATAGGGGAAATCGAGACACTAAAATCATCTTAGAAACGAGGCGAATTTATGAGAAATATCGGTGAAATCATTTCTTCCAACAGAAAGAAAATGAAATTGTCCCAGCCAATGTTGGCTGAGTTATTACAGGAAGAAGGCATCAACCTCTCAGCAAAAGCAATCTCCAAATGGGAGACAAATGCCACTGAGCCAAGTATTGCTACTTTCATGACCGTTTGTAAAGTGCTGAACATTACAAATATATATGAAGCATATTTCGGTGAGAATCCATCCGATCCACTTTCTGCTCTTAATGATGCAGGGAAAGAAAAAGCTTTAGACTATATCGAATTATTACATGATAGTGGAAAATACGAAAAACAGCTATGTAAGATTATTCCTTTTTGCAGAATTATTGATGTCTATGAAAATGCTGTTTCTGCCGGAACCGGAAACTTCCTTGTGGATGGACCAAAAGAAACGATTCAGCTTACGAAAGATATCATACCGGAATCCGCAACCTTCGGTGTAAAAATCAGTGGTGACAGTATGGAACCCGAGTTCGAAGACGGACAGATTGCATGGGTCCTGAAACAGGATATGGTTGAAAATGGAGAAATCGGAATCTTCTCTCTCAACGGAGAAGCTTATATTAAGAAATTGCAGGATGACCAAAATGGAGTTTTCCTTATTTCCCTAAACGAGAAATACCCTCCAATTCCGGTCAGAGAGCATGATCGTTTTGATATACTGGGAAAAGTAGTTGGAAAGAATCATCCAAACGAAATCAAAGAATATCTACAATAAACAAGTCCGTCTTTTTGGACAGTATTTTCTGTATCCTTGGTATTATAAGATATGTATGAAGGAAGGTGTTTGCCATGGCGGTCGTTAATAACCTGAAAACAATTCGTGAATCACGAGGTCTTCTACAAGAGGATATAGCCTCTGCCACCGGATTCTGTACAAAAACCATCAGCAGAGTGGAACGTGGTGAACGGGCACCATCCGCTGAATTTATGCTTCGAATTGCAGCATATTTTAATCTACTTGTTGAAGATGTATTTAAGTTAGAAGAGCACTGACTTCGGTCGGTGCTCTTTATCATTTCGTCACATATCACAAATAAATCGACAAATTGTTAAGGAAACAATCGTAGTTGGTGTAAACGAAAAAGCAGTCTTGCGGTTTGATAAAAACTGCCCTTTCGTTTACATCAATTTCGATTTTTCCTTGGTGAACAAAGTCGCGTCCCTTTCGCCACTATCTATGGGGATTCAATCTTTGCTCTCTTCCATAAGTCTATCATATCACATGTTTTATTAACAGATGGTTTTTGCCAAAAGAATTATTTTTAGGCATAACAAACAGACTCCCTTTACGGAAGTTTTTCGGATTATTCAGTTATATATTTTAACATCTTATATGTGCAAAAACATATGGTGTATGCTTATCTGGAAGAAGTGGAACCATTTTCCCTCCGCAGGAAGAACATTTGCATACATCTATGTTATATAGCAGCTTTATCATTTCAGCTGAATTTCGATTTTTCAATGCAGAAATATATTTTTTACATCCAAGCAGATTTCTACAGTGAGTCATCTTTTTGCTCTTGTTTCGGCAGGACAGCAAACCATAGTGCCGGATTCTGACAAAACGTTTTGGGGGAACATGCATTAAAAATCGACGGATGAATTCCTCACCCGGAACTGTTTTCTCCTTCCACCGACCTTTGTTTTTATAGTCTTTTACAGCATATGTAACGGTTGCTTCCGTCATGGATTTGATCCGATGATTACTAATTGCTATCCTGTGAGTATATTTTCCAAGATAATTTATGACTGACTGTGCTCCATTAAAAGTCTCCTTACAATAAGCAACCCAGTCCTTTTTATAGCACTCATTGAGAAGTTCTTTGAAGCAATAGTGGTTTTGATATTTCTCCGCTGTACCATGAAACTCAAGCTTTGAATCATTCCATAGGCTTTTTAATTCGCCTAAGTATTTCCCACGGAACACTTTTGCAATGACCCCATACGGAAGAAAAAACTTCCCTCCGGTATCTTTCCATTTGTTGTCCTTATCAAGTCCACCACCAAGAACAATGGTATGGATATGAGGATGATAATTCATTGCAGAACCCCATGTATGAAGAATACAGATATATCCGATATCAGCTCCCAGATACTTTGAATCTTTCGCCAGTTCGTTCAGAGTGGATGATGCAGCATGATACAGTGCATCATACAGAAGTTTCTGATTACTATAAATAACTGGATTCAATTCTTCCGGAACTGTAAAAACAACATGATAATAAGGTGCATCCAGTACATTTTCCTTTTGCGCATCGATCCATTTTTCTTTTGGAAACTCCTGGCACATGGGACAGCACCTGCTTCTGCACGAATTGTTGTGGATACTGATACAGCCACATTCCTCACAGACACTGATATTCACACCAAAAGCCCCGGTTTTACAGTTCATGATGTGAAAAGCGGTTTTTCTGTGGTGAGCAGGAATCTCATGTGTTTTTTCATAAACAGGATAAAACCGTTCAAAGACATCCTGTATCGTACATGATTTTTCCACGATTACTCACCACCCATCTCATCAAATGGGCTTTTAATACCGAGCAGAGTCTTATTGCTTACATGAAGATAAATCTCTGTTGATCTTGGATCACGGTGTCCCAAAAGAGCCTGAATATATTTCACGTCACACCCGGCTTCAAACAGATGGCTTGCGAAACTATGGCGCAAACAGTGTGTAGAAACATGTTTCTGAATTCCAGCCCTTTTTGCGCTTTCACGGAAGAACTGAATGACACTGTCTTTCACAAGATAATCGCCAGTCCATGAACTTGGAAACAGAATCCCTGTTGGTCTGCCACATTTAAACCAGTATTCTGTAAGTATCTCAAGTGTACGGTCAGCAAGCAAGGTATAACGGTCAAAGCGGCTTTTGCCATCACGGATGTGTATTGTTTTGTTTGTGCGTGAAATATCATCATAGTGGAGGTGCGTGACTTCTGATACCCGAAGACCACCTGAATACATCGTAGCAATCATGGCCTTATGTTTCAGGTTTTGCGTTGCATCAAGAATCGCTGATATCTCTGCTTTCGTAAGCACGGTTGGCAGGTTCCTGTCTCTTTTCATACGTGGGATATCATCGTCATCCCAATTCATCTTTAATACTTTTTTATAAAAGAAACGAATACCGGAATGATAGTGGTTGTATGTTTCCGGTGAAATCCCAGAAAGTCTTTTTTCAGTCAGAAATGTGTCAACATCATCTGTTGTCAGATCATCTATTGGCTTATCTGTATATTTTAAAAAGTGAGCAACACTTGTACAGTATGCATGAATAGTAGAATCTCTTAGATTCCGTTTGTTTGCAGCATTTGTAATCTGGCTAAATATTTCATCGTACATAATAAAATCCTCCATGTAAAATCAGTAGTTAATGAGAAACCCTGCTTACATGGAGGTGCATTAGCATAATAAAACCGCTTGTCAGAAAAGCGGTCAAATGGTATTCTTTTCATAGGCAGTGGTGTCTTTCTGTATTGAATTGTTTTGTGTGGTAACTTTACAATATCAAATACTGGTAAGAATTGCCATTGCCTATTTTATTATTGAGAAAAAGAAAGCTGCGCCACAGCCTTGGCAGGCCATCGCGCAGCGATTTTGTTCAATTTGAATTTACAGTTATCTATACTCATTTGGAATTTCGATATGAAATGTCTCACACAATAGCTTCACATCATGTACATCATTTTCATCAAATTCATATCCCAAATGGAACATTACTTGACTATATGGTTCAATACAAGAAACCTCTATCTCCTCAATTTTTCCTTTACCAGAAAAAGTTTCTACCGGAAAGTTATCCCCCTCATAAAGAATTTCACCTTCGCCCGTATATTCAAAACAATGCAAATCAACAATCCTGTTTTTCGCATCTTTCCATACAGTATGGTTCAATGTTGTATATTCCATCTTAATCTCATAAAAGTCATTATCTTTCATTATCTCTATAAAGTTCTGATAATCTTTCTTTTCTACAAAAATATCAATATCGTTATGGACTCTTGACTGATGTCCAAGCAACGCATCTACCCCCCAGCCACCATCAAGAAAGACTTTAATCTCGGCATCTATCGCGAGTTGAAGAATCTGTTTTACATCTGTAATATTGACCATCTTATCCTCCATTCATTACAAATTTCTTAATCCACTATAATCTAACTCGTATATTTTATCACATACCTCATCAATATACTTTCTATCGTGAGAAATACTGATAATAGCTCCCGGGAACTCTCTAAGCATTTTTCTGATTACAGGTCCCGATAAGGGCGAAAAGTTTCTTGTTGGTTCATCTAAAATAAGTACATTTGCTCCGCTCAAACTCATACTTAAAAGAAGCACCTTGGCCTTTTGCCCTCCGGACAGTTCCCTTATAGGATGTTCCATTTCATCCGCAGTATATTTAAGGGAACCAAGATATGTTCTAATTCTTGTTCTTTCTTCCTTGTCTCCGGATTTATCAAGAAAATCAACAGGAGTCATATCCAAATCAAGTATCTCTTCATAGTTTTGCGGCATATACTCTGCCTTAATATCATCTCGCTGCGAAAGTTCTTCCGCTATTTTTCTTAAAAGAGTCGTTTTTCCCACTCCATTAGCGCCAATAATACATATTTTCTCCGAGCCTCTTATTTTCAAGTTAATGTCTTCAGCCAAAACCCTTTCCTCATCCTTAGTCGTAAGTTTTGCAAGAGTATACTCTATAACTGTTTTTCCTGCCGGAATAGATGAATCTTTGTCTCCCAGTTTAAAGAAAATAGCCTCCTCCTGTTCCGGCATCTCCGTCATGTTTTCATCTTCCTTTTCAAATCTTCGTTCCATAGACTTAACTGCGTGCATTTTATCTTTTAAGTTTTTGGCTTCGGCTGGTGACTGTCTGGAACAGTTCCCTAATGCGTTCTGAACACTTTGCATGATTTTTCTGTATTTTTCATCACGAATCTTTTTTTCTTTTCGATCATTTAATGCTTGTCTTTCCTGGCTCTCAAATTTATGAAATCTTTCTTCTAAATATTTTCTGTAAGGAATTTTTGCGACTGTATATCTGGTCTTTGTTTTTCGCACAATCTGTTCAATATGAATTACCATATTCGCTGTATTTTCTATCAAAGTTTCATCATGAGAAATGAAAAGTACTATGTGCTCCCAGTCATTTATTATTTTTTCAAGGATTTCCAGCGTATTGATATCTATATCATTTGAAGGTTCATCCAACAAAAGCACAGTCACATCCTGAATAATAAGTCTCATTAGGTGTGCCTTAACTTTTTCTCCACCCGAAAGACTTCCCATTTTCTGGTCACTATAGAAAAATTCACTTGTCATTCCGAATTTTCCGGTAATTTCAGATAACTCTTTCGGTGTTCTATTCCAAAACATTTCTTCTGCAGAAAAGAACTCATAAATAGTTTTTTCTTTATCTTCTTCAGATATTTCCTGTGGAAGATAACCGAGTATTTCTTTTCCGACCAACCTTTCTCCTTCAGCTTCTATATAATTATCAATAAGTAATGGATTGTAAATCCACTTCATCAATGTTGATTTTCCATTTCCTTCTTCACCAATGATTACCGCCTTATCACCTTTATTTAGTACAAGGTTAAATTCACTAAGTATGACTCTTAAATCCTTTTTATGTGTTAAATTTAAATTTTTTATCTGTAACATATTGGTTCCTCCTTTCGCCTGTGTGCAAAAGTAAAAAACGAGCCTTTTTTGCATACACAAAAAGACCCGCCAAATAAACCTTTATATATTCTCACAAATGAAAACAAAGGAAAATCTCTTGCGATAATCTAATTCAAGCGTACACAAAAACAAGCCTGTGTACCACAGGGCTTAAATCATATATGTCTTGCTCAAACCAAATTATCTGTTATACATCTCCTCACCTTTCACTTCATGTGCCTTTCTTTTTTCTGTTAGTCATACTAACACATTGTTACGTAATTGTAAATAGTTTTTATTATCCACCTCTGCAAGCCTATCTGCAGTATAAAAAATCATTGTCTAATATAATTCATTTATCTCACCGCCAAATTCAAAGTTTCCATTGCCTCATTTACATAGTCAGGCTTTTCAAAATTCTTACTTTTTGTAAATTTCAAATTTTCGTTTCCCAATGTTTTGCTTTTCTAGCCTTTCCCATTTCTCACAATTGATTTTCTGCTTTTTATCCATGCATACAGCTAAAATTGTATTTTCATGCGAAATTCTCCATAACTGTTCCAACATAGCATCCATGGAATTCTTACCTTGTTCCCATTCCACCAAATTTCCGTATGGAACATCCGTAATAATTATATCAGGCAATATTTCCGGCAAAGGCATCGTACAATCCGCTTGGAAAATCTCTGTCGATATATCATTCCCCAGCATAATGCTTAATTTATCGCAACTATCTAATGCCTCCTTATGAGATTCCTTACCATAAGAATTGTAAAGTTCCTCTATCTCTGCTTTTCTCTTTTTCAAAGCAACATCAGTAAGTAAGGATATATTTTTCTTTGCATGAGCTACCATATCTTCATCAATATCACTACCATATATTTTTCTGATATACTTATTTTGAAAATATCCAAGAATTGTAAGGGAATAGCCTCCCCCACAACAAGGGTCATATATGACTAAATCCTCTTTTTTATTCGAACGCTCCAGTGCCCGACCGTAAATTTCAAGCAACAATCGAATCGGGAAATTCGGTATTCCTTTTCCTCCATAAAGAACCCGACCACTTGCAAAATCCTGAAAATTATCATCTTTACAATATAAATATTCCATTATCTGCTTAACCTATCGCTTTCGTCCAAACTCTTGATTTCGTTTTTACACAAAAACCTTTCCATGCACCCAATTTATCACATCATCAGCCACTTCTTTGGGCGATTTCATTGATATATCCAGCAACTCGTACTTGGTATCCCCCACCTGAGTATGTTCCATAAAATAACGATTATAATCGCATGAACTATTAATCCAGTTCTCGTCCGTTATTCCTCTGCCCTCTTGCATACGTTGTCTCAAAGAATCTTCATCCGTAACTAACGCCAAACAAATAATCTCACTAAAATACCGACTGTTGTATACTTTCGGAAAACGGTCAAGGCATCCCGCCATCGTCCACAAAACCAGTGTCCCTGACTGTATAATATCCTTTGAAATATTAGCAATAATTTCAACCCATTTATTACAGGATTCCTCATCATCCCAGTTTATAAAGCCTGTGAAAATATCAGCATCCAATACTACAAAATCAACTTTTCTCCTCATAATCTCAATCGCCGTAGTAGTTTTGCCTACTCCGCTGCACCCTGTCAGAATAAGTAACGGCAAGGATTTAAACTCCCATTCCGCACCGCATTTCGGGCAACGAAGTTTATTTTCAATTATTTCTTTGTCCCATTCGTAATTCCCACAATTTGAACATATCTCAATCATCCTTACACATCTCCAACTTCAAAGTTACTTTTCCTATAAATTGAACTTTAGCGTATACAAGCATTTACGAATTTCATTGGTACATCCATTCTTTCTGCCACTTGCTCTGGTGTCATGCCACTATCCAAGAAACGTTTACAAACTACTTTTATGTTCTCGCCAACCTCAATAATATGTTTATCAGGGTCATAAATTCTAACCACTCGCTGTCCCCATGAATGTTCCTTGATAGGATGGACGTATTCCACATCATACTTTTTCAGTCTATCAGCAAATTTGTCAAAGTTATCCTCTTCAAAATATACTTCAGAACTATTACTACCGAATGAAACGTTGTCTGTACCAATAAATTCATTCCAAGTTTCAAGTGTTTGCAGTGCCAAACCACCTGTCAAAGTCTTATTTGCACCAAAATCCATAATTACATGAAGCCCCAAAACTTTTATATAAAATTCCAATGACTTATTAATATCCGTTACTACCAACATAGGGTTTTTTATTTTCATCTACTATACCTCCGTCAAATTCAAAGTTGAGCGTGCCTCAACATTCGCTTATATCATAAATATTCTACCATATCATCTGTTATTTATCATCCAAAATTTTTATAAAACAAAAAGACGTGCCACCATACATTTCGATACGGTGACACGCCTCTACACTATTCATCATTCTGTTTATACTTCCTACACTGAAGTCTGGTTATCCGAAAACTCTGTTTGCATCCGTGCACACATCTTTTGCACTTCTCATAGTACTCTATCTTACCATTCGCATTCAGGAAATATGCCCAGTACCTCTTTTCCTTATCGGTCATAGGCATCACCTAACCTTTCCGGTCTTCGGTACAGTCGGAGCCTTCATGTCAGGTTCCTTCGCTTCCATAGCCTTATCCTGCTTCATCTTAGGATATGCCGTTTCAAATGCCTCAGCACCATACTGATATTCAGAAGGTTCCGCCACAGCTCCTACAGGTAAGATGTCCTTACTGTAGTCTACATCAAGTTCTTCCACCTGTTTATCCTTCATTCGATTTAATTCCACATCCCACGATAAATCCTCCACCTTATCAATGGCTGCGTCCAGATGAAGCACCATAGATTTATATACCTTCTTCTGCCACTGCCATGGCTTCTTTACAACCTCCGTCTTGGAAAACTTCTTTTCCTTTTCAGAGTAATCTACCTCTTCTTTGTCAGCAAAGGTTCTGAACGTATTGGCTACCTTCTGTCCTGCTTCACGCATGCCTTTTCCAAAGGAATCAATCTTGGCAATGGTGCGATTGGTATCGGCAATGCCTTCTTTGACCTTGTTTCGGATACCTACAAGTTTGTCTTTGAGACAAAAAAACTCAGATACCCGGTTAAGTGCTGCCTTTCCACGCATTTTGAAATCTGCCATGATTTCCCCTGCTTTATTCTTAATGCTCTCCTTTACCTCGAAAATCTGCTGTTTTATCTCTTCGCAACGCTTCTCAAGACGGTCAGCAGCTTCCGATAACGACTTTTTAAGTCTGTTTGTAAAGGTATCCTCCTGCATCTTCTGGATGTCTTCACGCAGTCTTGCAATCTCCTCTGTCATGTCTTCCACCTTATGGGTCATACTGTCCACATAAGCACAAAGCTCATAAACTCCGTTTGCCGCCTGCTGCATTCCGTTTCCGTTCAGTGCTCCTAAGATTTGCTGTAATACCTCTTCTCCGGTCATTGGTTTATCTTCCATCATCATTTTCCTCCATTTCCGGCAGAGCAGCTTTCCGGCCACTCTGCCTTATTATTAATTGTCATTAGCGAAAGGGCAATTCCTTACCATCCGCCTTCATATACTGATCTTTCGACTGCTGTGCCTGTGTCTGTGCCGCTTCCTTTGCCTTATTCTCGCTCTGCTCCTTTGCCTTTTCATACTGGCTTACAATCTCGGAATAAAGCTTCTCACGAAATTCCTTCGTTACCGGATAACACACATCCTGATATACAGCTTTTCCATGCTCGTCCGTCTGCTTTGTCTTGTAGGAAGGCATTGCCACAAACACCTTATCCTTGCCCTGAAGGATGCTCACATTATTCACGATGAAACTGTCGTCAAAATAGATACGGGCAAGACCACGGATATTACTGCCCTCTCTCTCATACGGTGTTACCGTAACGGAAAACTGAGGCATCTCTGCCTCACCTCTTGCATTGCCTGCCTGCGACTTGTCAGCAGACTTTTCCTGTTCAAATGCTTCAAGGATATTCCCATAAAGCTCCTCACGGAACTCTGCGGTAATCGGATTGCAGACATCCTTGTAGACCACACCGCCATTCTCATCACGCTCACTGGACTTGTATCTCGGCATAGATACAAAAAGAGTACCTTTCTCCTTATTCTCCAGAATGGCAATGTTGGTAATCTTGAAGGAGTCTCCAAACACCAGATTGGCAAAGCCCCTTACATTTCCTTCCTGATTCTTAGCTTCCGTTACATGAATTGAATACTTCATAAATTCCTCACTTTCTGTCGGGAACCGCCCGACCCGGTTCATTCTCATCCGGTATTACCAGATGACACTCTAAGGTTTCTATATTACTGATAGGCAGACGACCATTCAGCCAGTTGCCTAAAGTAACCACAAATCCGTCCTGCTCATAGTAAATCCACTGCTCTGTGTCAAGCTCTTCTTCATACAGGACAGTCACATCAAAGTCAGGCATATACATACCTGCTTCTTCATCAAATACACAGGCAACACCTGCCCGAAGATACAGCGACAGACTGGGTATAAAGACATACCAACCGCTGATTAACAGCTGCAAGTCATCATCCACTTCCACAATCTCATCGCATCTGTCTTCAAATTCCATCTCAGAAATAATCTCTTCCACCTCTCCGAGACGGTATTTTGTCTTATTCTTCATAAGCCCCCTCCTCACTGGCGGGAACACACTTTACCACAAACCGCTTGGTTCCTTTTTCCGCACAGGTAAAAAGGGTTAATTCTTCCCTTTCTCCCTGTGTACGAATCGAATGATTGAAAGGACCAACCACAAAGGTTTCCGTTACCTCATAAGAATGAAGCACCCCTTCTGTATCAAGAAGGGTTACGATATCCCCAATGGAAACCTTGTTAAGATTGGTAAAAAACTCTCCGTATCTGCTGCCATTATGACCGCATAATACACAGTTTCCCTTCTCTCCGATTCGTCCGGTCTCACTCATGTGCCCGATTGCCTTATTTAGGTTTGAGGAGGAACATCCCTCCACTACCGGATAGCGTATGTCTAATGCCTCAATTTCAAGAATGGCGATAACATCCCCCTCTGCAAATATGGCTGCATCCGCTTCACTAATGGCGGCTTCGGTTTCCTCCTCCCCAGTTTCTTCCATCTCTGTCTCATCTTCCTGCACTTCCTCCAAATTCTGCTCAAATTCCTTCGTAAGCTTCTCTGTCTCCCTCATACCGGTGTAGTGGTATACAATCGGAATGGCAAAAAACAAAATACCCACCACTATAAGTAGTGCTGCAAACACTTTTCTTCTGCTCATAAAAATTCCTCCCATTAGAAATGCCCCGCCATTGGCAGGGCACTTCTTTATCTTGGTTTGTCTTGCCTTGTCTGATAAGGCAACTGGTTTTCTGCTACATTCATGCTCTTTTCTTCCTCAATCCCTCCAAGGTCTGCATCCGCAACCTTTTCGTTCTCAAGGTCGAGCTGGGCATTTAGTTCAAACTGCCTTGAAAGCTTCTGCTGAAGTTCCTCTTCGTGCATGAATGGTTTCTCATACTCTTCCTTCGATGCAGCAAGGTCGTTTTCGTACTGATCTATCTTTTTTAAGAGATATTCCTCATTCTCGTGAATCCCGTTAAAACAGTTTTCAAGCTTTACCATATTGCCCACCGGGCTGGTAGAAAGCTCTACCTTATACTCTGTCTTTCCCCGAAGGATTAAGTAATTTACTCCCATGAAATTCTTCTCCACAAGAAGTTCAAACCCGTGGAAGCTTCCAAGTGCAGTTGTATCCCCGGTCTTACATTTACTTACCGCTTCAAGCATAACAGCACCGCCATCTGCCCTTTCCGTATAAGTAAACTTGCCTACCGTGATTGCAAAGTCCGGATGCTCCAATAACTCTTTATCCCGAAGTTTGATGTCTTCCCTGACACAGGCAAGCTTTTCGTTTGCAGCCTTTATCAGCTTCGGATATCGGATCATGAAATTATCCTGCAATGCATACCGCTGGTTATCATAGGATGCTTTTAGCAGTTTCAGTCTCTGCACATCGTTGTCAATCTCCATCTTCTCCTTAATCAGCGGATTTCCGGTAGCTACTGCCTTAATCTCTGCATAGGAAAGAGTTGCCTCGTCAATATCCTCACAGGTTCGGCTTACCGCCTTGCTTGTGGTTACCTGACTGATGAAACGCTGTTTATTCTCAACCAGACTCCAGTTATAGGCATCAAAGGTTGATTTCGTTACATAACGGTAAACTGCTATCTCATCGTTCTCATTCCCCTGTCTGATACCACGACCTTCTCTCTGTTCAATGGATGAAGGCTTCCAAGGGCAGTCCACATGGTGTAACGCAACAAGATGTGTCTGTACATTTACACCCGTACCGCACTTATCAGTGGAACCAATCAGGACTTTCTTCTTCCCGGTTCTCATTTCCTTGAAAAGCACATCCCTCTGGGCATCGGTTTTAGCATCATGGATAAAGGCTATCTCCTCCTCCGGAATCCCGTACTGTATCAGTGCATCCTTCAGATACTGATATACCGTAAAGTCCTTGTCTGCTCCCGGCGTACCAATATCGGAGAAGATCAGCTGACAGCCAATCTTTCCATCCTTGTTGTTCGCCTGATATTCATTCCATACGTTTTCTGCCACCTTGTTAAGCTTTCCGTCCGGATTATTCGGTGCATCCTTATCAATCAGTCTTGCATCCGTTCCAAGCAGTCTCGCCTCATGGGTAATCTTAAGGAAATTGTCAACGGAAGGGTCCACACCGCCATTGCGGATTCGCTCCGCTCTTACCACGAAGTCTTCCATCACCTGTTTTACATACCAGTCAGGCTCCGACTCCACAATAATCGCCTTGCCTCCCCGAAGTGCAGGCACATCCAAATCAAGCATATCCGCAGTCTGGACATCCGCCACCTCACGATAGATATTCATAAGCTCCGGCAGATTGGTAAACTTATTGAATCTGCTCTTAAAGCGGAACCCACTGCCTTCCACCGTAAGCTCCAGTGCGGTTGTCACTTCACCGAAGTTTGCTGCCCATGCATCAAAATGGTATATTCCCATCTGCTCCAGTGCCGGTTTCTGCAAATACAGCTGCATGACATACATCTCGCACATCGTGTTGGAAATCGGGGTTCCTGTTGCAAACACAATCCCCCTGTTTCCGTTTATTTCACTGATATACTGGCACTTAAGCTGCATATCCGTGGCTTTCTTCGCACCGGATGAACTGATACCCGATACATTATTCATCTTGGAGAAAATCGCAAGGTTCTTAAACGCATGTGCCTCGTCTACCATGATGGAATCAATACCAAGCTCCTCGAAAGTAATAAGGTCATCCTTTCGGCTTTCGTCTGCAAGTGCTGACATCTGTTCCTGCAGCTTCTTTTTTTGGCTCTCCATCTGTTTAATCGTCCACTGCTCCCCGTTCTGGCTCTTCATGTCATCAATCGCATAGGCAATCTCATCAATCTGTGCCTGAAGCATACGCTCTTTTCGCTCCGCAGAAATCGGTATCTTCTCAAACTGCGAATGGCTCATAATGATACAGTCATAATCTCCGGTTGCTATCCTTGAAATGAACTGCTTCCTCCGGCTCTTCTCAAAATCCCGCTCCGTGGCTACCAGAATGTTGGCGGAAGGATATAATCTCAAAAACTCCGATGCGGTCTGACCGATCAGTGGCTTTGGTACAACCATAACCGTTTTATTGGCAAGTCCGAGACGCTTCTGCTCCATACAGGCTGCCATCATCTCAAAACTCTTTCCGGCTCCTACGCAGTGTGCAAGAAGCGTATTCCCGCCAAGCAGGATTCTCGCAATGGCATTCTTCTGATGGGGCTTTAGCTCAATCTCAGGATTCATGCCCGGGAACTGCAAGTGGCTTCCGTCATACTCACGAAGTCTGATATTGTTGAAGGTCTCATTGTAATAGTCCACATACTTCGCCCTTCGTTCCGGGTCAGCAAACAGCCACTCCTTAAACTTCTCCTTCATCTGGTTCTGCTTTTCCCTTGCAAGCATGGTCTCATTCTTATTGACCACATAGTGGTACTTTCCGTCTCCGTCATCCACCCTGTCACGAACGGTAACGGTCTTTAAGTTCAAGGTCTCCTCAAAAATAGAATAAGCGTCCATGCGGCTTGTACCATAAGTCTTGGTTGCTGCAACTGAACGCTTATCCATGGATTTGTTCTCAATAAACCACTCCATCGTTATTTTGTTAAGGTGTACCTGAATACCGGAATTGTACCATTCACTTCTTACTGCCCTCGCTCTTCTCGGTGTGTTAAGCAGCTCATAAATAAACTGCTCATAGTCTTTCGGGTCAATCCAGGTGGTGCCGATTCTGACATCAATATCGCTTGCTTCAATGCGCTCGGGCTGTACTTTTTCGAGTGCCTCTACATTGATTCCATATGCGGGATTCTCTTTAGCTGCCGCCTTTGCCACACGAAGCTTTTCCCTGACATTACCGGACAGATACTCATCCGCTGTTTCATATCCCGCTGCCGGATTATTCTCGTTGGCAAGTGCCGGGTTTAAATAAATAAGTCCTTCAAGCTCCTTTACAAGTGCTGCCTGCTTTAACTCCCCGGTCAGTTTCTCGGAAAAGCTTACCTCACTCTCCCCGGTGTTTTCCCTGACTTCCTCTTTTACTGCCTCCATATCCGGTTCATAAATGGAAAGCATATAGGGAAGATTGACTGCTCCAAATTCGTTGATGGAAAGATTCAGTGCTTCCACTGCTGTCTCCACCCTTTCAATAACAGGCTTTGCTTTTATGGTCTGTTTGTAAAACATGTCTGCTTTCTTCACCTCTCCCTCCTCGTTTACTTCCTCCAAAGAGCAGAGAAGCGGGTAATCGCTGTCGTCACGGAACGCCATCTTATTGCTTTTACCTGTAATATACCCGTACCTTTCCACGAACTTGTCATACTTCGCATTTAAGAGTGCCTGCTTATCCGCAAGCTCTTCCTCGGAACACCCTTCCATCTGAATATCAATCAGTTCCCTTGTAATGGTTCTGATTTCATCCAGCTGTCTGATACGCTCCTCTGCGTTTGCTGACACCTCCTGTCTTACCATCTGGGAATTTTCCCGGTAATAGAGTTTTCCGTCATAAAAGGTATAGGTGAAGTTCCTCACATCCGGGTCTGCCGGAATAACATCTGCACTCACTTCCTCCTCTTCTGTCAGTCTGTCAAAATCTGTCATTTCTGCCCGGATATTGTGAATGGCATTGTTTAAGGCATCGTACATATTGAAGTTCTCGTCATGATTGACACAGACCGTGTACCTTGAGTCCTGCCCGTAAATCCGGGTATCGTACTCCATAGACCCCAGCATCATTTCCGGATGCTCCACAAAGTAGGAATTGACTGCAATACCATTCTCCGTATAGCCAAGATGCACCCAGTCCGGTTCTATCTCCATCTTCCGCTCCCTCTTCTGTAAGAAAAGAATGTCCGATGTGACTTCCGTTCCTGCATTCTCCTTAAAGGCTGTATTCGGCAGTCTGACTGCTCCGACTAATTCTGCCCGTTCTGCGATATACTTACGGATGGTAGGATTGCTTTTATCAAGCGTTCCCTTCGTGGTAATGACCGCAACGATTCCTCCCGGTCTGACCTGATCCAGCGCCTTTGCAATAAAATAATCGTGGATACGGAAGTTGTACTTGTTATACTTCGGGTCAAACACCTTATAGTCACCGAATGGCACATTACCCACCACGACATCAAAGAAGTTATCCGGGAAATTGGTCTTTTCAAAACCCGTAATACTTATGTTGGCATTCTGGTAAAGCTGTTTTGCAATCCTACCCGAAATACTGTCAAGCTCTACACCATACAGACTGCTTCGCTGCATGGGTGCCGGCATACTGCCAAAAAAGTTCCCCACGCCCATGGAAGGCTCCAATACATTTCCTCCACGGAAACCAAACTGCACCAGTGCACTGTTAATACACATGGCAATCTCCGGTGAGGTATAAAACGCATTGTTTACGGAAGCTCTTGCTGCAGCATATTCATCCTCCGTAAGAAGCTCCTTTAATTCGGAATACTCCTTCTCCCATGATGCATTACGCTCATCAAAGGCTTGGGATAATCCACCCCAGCCGACATATTTCGACAATATCTTCTGTTCCTCTCTGGTAGCAAGTCTTCCTTCCTGCTCGATCTGTTTCAGGGTCTTGATTGCATCAACATTCCATCCAAACCTTGTCTTGGCTCCGCCTTTCGGAACTTCCACAAGATTGTAATGAAAATTGATTTTCTTCTCTTCCTTACCTTCATCTGCCACTTCCCAGCCATTCGCAAGTGCCCTCTGTCTGGTTTCCTCCCGGTTCTTACGAATCTCCTCCTGCTTATCAAGAAACAGCTGGTAAATCGGTTTCCTGCCTGCTGCCTCTCCCTGCATCATCCTGTCATACTGTGCCCTGTGGTCTGCACCACAGTAATATGGAGTCTTTACCATATAGGTAAGCACCTCATACAGTTCCCGGTAACTACAGGTTTCCCTTACACGTTCTCCGTTTCTGTTCTTGTAGCTGACTTCAAACTCATAAGGCTTTAAGACATAAGCAATCAGTCCATACTGGTTATTGGCATAGGCATCCTTTTGTTGTGCACCGTTTAACACCACATCCGATAAGAAATCAAGACGGTTAGGCATGAACAGATACTCGCTCGCAACAATATCCTGAAGAAAAGGCTTAAACGGAGTATAGCAGCTGCATTCTGACACCAGAATTTCGAGTGCAGTCCGCAAATCTTCATCCATCTCTTCAATCCGTTTTGCATAATCAATCGGTTCAATATACTGAAGCTCACTGGCATCCTTTTTGGGTGCTTCTTCTACTGGTGCCTCTTCCGGTTCTTCGTAATACTCCTCTTCCATCTGCATTTCAGGACCATACTCCGCCATGGTTGCCAGACGGTCCTCAATGGCTGCTTCTTCCTCCGTAAGCGGTCTGCCCTCGTTATAGGCACGGTTCAGCTTTTCAATGTCACTTAAGGAACTGTTATAACTTTCCGGTTCATCCGGAATGGCAAAATCATCAATCCCGTCTGCATCACTGACTGCATCCAGTTCTCTGTATTCACCATCAATAACCTCATCATCTTCCCGGATACCCTCCATGTCGATATCCTCAAATCTCGGTGTTTCCGGCTGATACTCTCCCGTCATAATCAAGACACCGATTTCCTTTTCGATGTTTTTCCACGAAACATATCCTTCCTTCTCACCTTCCTCATCACGCCACTGAAACCGAATCCCCTGCCCGTGGAAAGTGTCATATCCGTGAAGCCCATAGCCCTCAAGAGGCCAGCCTGCTCCACCCTGACCATATTCCTGTTTAATCCGTTTGGCTCTTGTGCCTGCATCTACCTCCGTATGGAATATCTCACATACCCTTGACCTGCCACCGGCAAAGCCTGTACCTCTTAATACCACCTGCTTAATAAACTCATGTGGTACATCCGGCTCTTTTTTCGGATACAAATAGTTATACTTTCCTGCTTTTGCTTCCGACTGATCCTTAGCAAGTTTCTCCATAGCTTTTTCTGCATAATCTGAAGTCTGCTTCGTTGTTGCAACAAGTCCATATTCAGGGTCAAAAAAAGAAGCCTGATGATATTCACCGGCTTCCGTTTTTCCAAATGAGTCAATCTCATTTAACTCTCTATTCAGTTCTTCATCTTCTAATGAAACTTCATCACGATCTGACTTAAGACTACTTCCTCCGCCTGCATCTTCGCCTGCTCTCTCAGTTTCCACATTTCCATCGTTGAGGACGGATTCTGTGGTTTGTGCTTCGCTAAGTACTGTTCCATCAGCATCTCTAACAGGCTGTTCGCTTCCTCTTCCACTTCCTGCATCTTCTCTGCCAGCTTCCCGAAACGGAATAACGTTTTGTACCTCTGAGGTTCCATCTCCTCCAAGTACTTCATCGCCATCCTTCCGTACTTGCCCAGCTTCTGTAATTCCACTGTTTGCTCTTTCGGCATCTGAATGTTCGGATAAAGCAGCCCGTCCACTTCCGTGTACATAAGTGCCATTTCTGCCATATGCAATTCTCCCTTCCGCAGATAATCTTTTCTGCTGTTCCATGGTCTTTAAGTTACTGTTAATTCCTCTAAGAACACTACAGGAGACATCGCATACCAGAGAACCGAGACGGTAAACCATTTCCTCATCGGAAACCTTTACGACCTGACTGAAATCCTGTTCTTCTTCAGATAAGTCAAATCCGCATCTCGTACCCACCGTATATAAAACACTCTGCATAACAAACTGCTCCATATCCGGCAAGCCCTGACGTTTTGGTTGCCCAGAACTCTCATTCTGAACATATTCAGTAATCCTACTACCTGATAGTTGTATTAACTCGGACATTCGTTCCTCGAAATCCTCTTTCATTATGACTCCGATTTCCTTCTTTGTAAAGTCCTTCATTACTGAAAACAGTGTCTCTCTGTCCGTAGCCTCTGTTGGTTCTACCAGCTTCTGTGAAGCAAGATAATCCATATATTCCTTTAAGGTATCACCCGTCAATTCCCACGTCAGCTTGACATTTCTTCCGCCGGTATCCTTAATGTCAAATACATGTCTAAGGTGTGTGTTTAATGCCCTCGAAGGAAATATGGCAATGCCCTTGCTTCCCCTCATAACATATCTGTCCACCTTCTTCCACGTATCATAGTCGGCTACCAAGGTTGCATGAGGTCTTTGTGCATAGATAAGCAGGATGTTGTCAAACTCATAACGGTAAAGATTTCCCGCAAGCTTTAAGATGCTCTTCCACTTTTCCGGTGAGGTTGTAACATCCTTTATCTGCATATCATAAATCTGTCTTGCCTGATAATCCACGCCCATATCTCTTCCTCCTTATGCTGTATTACACTCGCAAATTGCTTCGCGAATATCTCTTCCATCAATCTCATTTCCAAGGCTGTCCCACCCGTCTGCCCTGCTTCTGGCGAATAATTCAATCCTTGGCAGGTCTCCGCAAAGCTCTACGATTCTGTCTCTGATTTCTTCCGGTTTCCTGCTGTGTTCCATAATCCTTGCATCGCAAATCTGTGAAACGGATTTGGAAATCCTTTTAGGATGTCCTTTTGTACCAATCAGGCAAAGCTCAGAATTGGAACGGGTCCAGTAACCAAGTCCCATAAACCAGCTGTCTGCCTTTTTGTTCCGCTTCACCCAGTTGAATCCACATGTCTTATAGGTAAATCCCCATCTCCTCATGGTTTCCAGTCCTTCCCTAAGAAGAGGAAAAGTAACCCACAAAAACAGTACACAGTCCTCTGCTGCCAGTGTTTCCACCGGAAGTGCCATAATATCTTCCATGCTCATACAAGAATAATGGCAGTCCGCTGATTTTTGCAGGCTGCCTTTCTTTGAATAAGTTTTAAATTGCCAGGGCGGGTCAGCATAGATAATCTGATACTTTCCCATCTACTTCACCTTCTCACCAAACATCTCCTTAAAGAGCTTTAATTCGTCCTTGTCCAGAGCTACCTCAAACTCATAGCAGGTGCCATTTCGGTAAGTCCTGTGTTCCTCTGTCTTAATCTTTCGGGCAAGTCTCAGTAGTACATAGCACTCCCTTGACAGTCTCACACTTTTCTTGAATGTGATATCCCCGTTTTCCACTTCCTTCTGCTGCTTGGCAATACGAAGCAGAATCACCTTATTCACATCCTCCACTTCCTCAAGGGATATAAAAACGGATGCCTTTACAGCACCCGTTCTGTCCCATTCCTTATGAAGCTCTTTCATCAGAAACTCCATATTGTCTATAATCTCTTTATTCTGTTTTCCCATAGGGTTCATCCTCCTTATCTTGTCTTCTCCGGCTGCATAGGCTGAAAGTCCACGCCCTTCATATCCTCCGCATCCAGAATAATCTTCTGGTCATAATAAAGCTCCATTGCCTTATCAATGGCTTCTCCAAGCGTTTCTGCCTGAATGGTTTCCACTCTTGCCAGTTCCTCTTTTATCTCAATCTGAAACTCCTGCATCCTATCGCCCCCTGTGCTTCTCCTGAGTTGCTGTACAAAAAAATCCCTTGTCATAATCTCCGTCATTGCGTTTACTAAGGAAAGTGTCTCTCTTACCAGTTCCAAACTCCTCATACATGGCATTGGTTGCCGCTTCCCTGACTGAATCGGAAATCGCCTCATTCTTTGCAAGGCTATAATAGGTTTCAAACTTTTCGGTAAGGGAAGCCCGGTAGGCATCTATCGTATCAATCTCCTTCTCCACACCATGTTCCCTGCGCAGTAATGCAAAGTTAATGGTTGAAGGCGTATTTCCAAGATACAACCCATGCCCCCACTCAATACCTGTCTCACACAGATCGGAATTTCTGTCTTCTCCCTGGGGATATCTGCAAAAATACTCCACCCCGATACCAACCACAAACTGTCCGGAATTGACATCCATAAACAGCATGTTCCTGCCGGAATACTTCTCCATCAGGCGGTAATCGGAGCCATTGAAATTGTGGTAAATCTCTCCCTGCATAAGGTCTGACTCCAGCTTTTCATAATGCGGCCATTTGGCAATAGCCATGCTTCTGTCCGTGGAAATACCCAGCCTGTACAAAACATCCAGACATTCCTTATCACAGAAATCTTCCTCAAACACATTCGTCATGCCATCGTTTAGCTTCCCTGCAACAAACATTCTCAGTTCATTAAGGCTTCCACAGAACCTCGCATACATAGTTTTGTTTGGTGCAAAATAAATCTCACAAAATGAGTTGTCCTTCTCACTTGCATGATTCAGTTCCGATATAACCTCGGCAACCTCAAAGAAGTTATCACAGGCATTCGTAACATACTGCTTCACAAAACTCTCAAAAGAACAGAGAAAGTTCTTCTCTATCCCTTTTTGGTTATTAATTACCATAACCATATCTTCTATCTTCATAAATACCTCCATCATAACAGGCAGAGCCATAAGCCCTGCCCAATCCTAATTTGGTCTACCAATCATTACAATCGCTCCTGTGTTAGGTGGTACATCCCGGTAAACCACTCCATACGCTGTACCTCTCGCATCTACCATCTTTCCATTTCCCACATAAATTCCAACATGAGAAATATCAAGATATCCGTCTGTCTCTTCATAACTGAAGAAAATCAAATCTCCCGGTTGCATATCTTCATACACGGTAGTCTTTCCTGCATTAGCAAGTCCCTGTGCTTCATATCCGGCTGTGGTTGCTCCACCATAGCTGATATCAACACCAGCATCAAGCCATGCATAGTAAACAAGGGAACTACAGTCAAAGTGCGTACCACTATGTCTCAAATCCTGACTGTATGGATAACCAACTCTGTGTAGTGCAAAGTCACACGCATCCTTGGCAGCACCGTCCGGTATATCATCAAGAACCGCCTGTATCTCTGCCTCAGTGAGAGAACATACTCCCGGGTCACCACTTCCGCCTCCCGGACTATATCCAAGAATGGCAAGGTTTTCAGGAGACATAAAGTCCACTAGCAAATCCATCTGCTCCTGCGTAAAACCATATTCATTTGCCATGGTATAACAGGACTTCAATGTTACGTTTACATACAGATAGGTCGTAGTAGTCGTTGTGGTTGTACCATCTTCATTTTCCACGGTCTCTGTTTCAGTACCAGAAGAAGTCGTATAAGTACACATATCATCTACCACAGATTTTAACCATCCCCTTGAAGTGTCATTCATAATGGTTGCTGTATCTCCCACGCCATACTTGACCATATAGACAGCAAGAATGTCATAGTAGTTACTTGGATTACCTTCTCCCTCATATCCAACATATACAATCTTTCCGTCATCATATCCGGTATGGTTACTCTTAAGCTCATTCACTTCCCGGTTAAAGTCGGCAACATACGCACTTGCTACTGTTGTTACAGTATCTCCGTCCTCAAGAGGCGGCAAAAATATGGCAAACGGTGAATTGTAGATAGTTCCCACGATTGCCACTACGGGAATCGCTACTACCGACACTAAAAGCACCAGTCCTAACAGAATCGGCAAAACAAGTTTAGCCACATACTTGGCAACAAACACACCCTTCTGCACAAAAATATCCTTAACCAGTTTCGCTAAGCTATCCGTCTGCTCGTCCTGTGCTTTCATTTTATCCAAAAAGAACTTAATCTTTCTGGAACGGACATTGTTAGTCATGTCCTGCTTATCCATCTTGTAGGCTACTGCTTCCCCGACAACTTCCCCGGCTGCAATACCAATCACAGTTCCGACTCCCGGGGAAACCGCCGTACCAGCCGCTGTTGTGGCAGCTGTCGTTGCAGTTTTGGCAACAACCTTTGAGGTTTCTTTCGCAACTGTTTTTGCCGATTCCTTTGCTACCTTTTTACTGCTTTCCTTTGCCACTTTTTTGGCTGTACCCTTTACACCCTTCTTGGCAATCTTCTTTCCTGCATCCACCTTTTTAATCTTTCGTTTCTGCTGATTGATTACCTGCCGCTTAAATAACTCTGCACCTCTTGACGCAGTACCCGTAACAGGCTTTGAGGCTTCATACATAATCATTGCTGACTGTTGTATTTCCTGACCACCTTCTATCTGGTCTGTCATAACCTTACCACCTACCATTCCGGCATTACGAAGGGAAGAGTCCTTCACTTTGATAGACTGCCCGGATTGCTTCATCTGCTTTCGATACTTGGAAAACATTCCTTCCTTTTGCACCTGATGAACCGTGCTCTTTCGATACTTGCCATTATCAGCTCTCTTCTTGGTCGGATCCCTGTCTACGGTATAGACATTGCTTCCCTTAATAGCTGCCTGCTTCGGCTCATGGGTATGAATCTTCGCTTTCTGCTTGGTATGAATCACCATCGGCTTGTCATCTACCTTTTTTATCTTCACTGTACTCACCTTCCTTCATAATAAGGGCAGCTATACGCTGCCCTCCGTTTATTCCACATCATTCTGAATCGCTTCACGTTTTTTCTGTTCCGCAATCTTCTCATGGATATTGGTGTTATACAGCTTGTAAAGGTCTGTATCCTTGCTAATCTGGTTATCAAACGGAATCACCACCGAACCACACTTGATAAGCCCCATACCTGATGCAGTGTTTGTTACGAAACGAAGCTGTGCCTCAGATACACCGATAACCTCTGCCATCTTGGAACTGTCTGTATTCGCCTGCTTAAGGAGCGCCACGAACTCAGAGTTTGCAAGCATAGTTGTTGCAGTGTAGTTTTGTAACAGATCAACGACATTCTGGGTAATACCCGTACATAGTCCACCTTGCTTTCTGACTTTCTTCCAAAGCTGCTGCAAATACTTCGCTGAATACTCGGAATTTAAAAGCACATGGAACTCATCAATATAGAGCCATGTTGCCTTGCCACGCTTTCCATTCTCCACAATCCTCTGCTGGATAGACTCCATCATTACAAGCATGGTAATCGGACTAAGCTCTGCACCAAGGTCCCTGATACCATACACGGTAAATCTGTTATCCACATCCACATTGGTCTGATGATTGAAGATATTAAGTGAACCGCTTACGAAAAGCTCAAGAGACAATGCAATATCCTTTGCTTCTTCTTCCGGCTGCTCCAAAAGCAAATCATAAAAGTCACTCATAATCGGAATATACTTCTCCCTGCTTCTGGCAATGTCGATATAAAGCTTTCTCACGCATCGGTCAATAATGGACTTCTGACGGGAGTTTAAGCTGTCACCGATACACTGTTCACAAAGACCAAGCATAAACTCACCCTTTTCTCTTACCCAGCCCTTTGTATCGTTCTGGTCAAGATTCCATACATCCATGGCAAGGGGGTTCACATAGTTATCCGTATAAGTGGACATATTTACCACCGTTCCACCGTAAGTCTCGGCAATGTCAAAATACTCGTTCATCGGGTCGATGACGATAATTTCATCATCCCCGGATAAGAATACGCTTCCCATTTCCATCTTACAGAAGAAGGATTTACCGGAACCGGGAACACCAAATACAAATCCGTTACCATTGATGAGTCTCTTACGGTTTCCCACATTGATGTTCTTACTTATCTGGTTGATACCATAGTAATTACCACCGCTGTCGTTAAGCTCCTGCACGTTAAAAGGCATCAAAACTGCAAGGGACTGTGTAAGCATGGTTCTCATTGTTTCCACCTGTCTTACTCCAATCGGCAATGCTGTATTTAATGCTTCTCTCTGTTTCAGAAAATGCGTATCAATAGTACAGCTGTTACGCTTTCCAATGGTTTCGATTGTCTCACAGATACTGTCAAGCTCTTTCTTGCTCTCCGCCATAACAATAATTGTCACGCCAACATAGAACAGGCACTGATCGTTCTCCCTGACATCATCCATAATAGCCTCAATCTCCCTTTTCTCGGTTCTCTTTGCATAAGAGATTTCCGTGGAAAAGTCATTGTTCTTATTACGGACTCTCTGCTGCTTGATGATATCCGATTCAATACCCAGATACTTTTTCTGTAAGGTCTTTGTTGTCAAATCCTTCGGTACGGGAACCACATCAATGCTTGTAATGGAGTGAACCGGCAGCGAAGTAATTTCATTGATGAAACGGTCTGACAGGCTGCTCGGATACTTCTTGATAAACAATGCCTTACAGAACTTGCTCTCATCCTCAAAATGATCCGGGAAGAACTTAATCATTCCGTTGCACAAATCATTCTTGAAATCTGCTCCTACCTTCTTTGCTTCCTTCAGACTAAAGTTGAAGCTGTTTTCATCTCCAAGATGGTAATAGTCATAAAGAACCTTGATTCTTTCATCACCCGAAAGCGGTACAATCTCTGCACCAAGCTCAATAAATGCCTTATGAATGGTCGCCTCCAAAGTAGCAAACTGTGCCTTTGCCTCTTCAAAGTTCTTTCTCTCAATCGTGATGGTTAAGTATCTTTCCTGTTCAATACCCTGTCTTCCCTCACGAATCTTTTCCTCGATAATATCATTGTAAATCTTACGGAAATGGTCATATCCGTCATCACAATAGGCAAGCAGTACCTTCTCTCTGAGGTCAATCATGTTCTTATTCTTGTTATTCACAGTAATCTTAAAATTACAGTCAAGAGAATTTAAGAACTTGCAGTATCTCTCAAAAATACCGATCTGCTCATCCTCGGTTGCAGTTGTGTAATTGATGTCCTGAAAACGGTAACACTTGCTGTACCTGTTTCTTGCAACCTCGAAAATACCATTTTCCGCAACTGCCATTATCTCAATGGTTTCCTGTATGGATTTTGGAGTTTTATACAAAGGCTCGCTGGCTTTCTTAAGCTCCTTAAATCCGTCTGCAAATAAACCCATATCTTTTCTACCTTCCTTTCTGCTTTACGCTTTCCTTATGGATTCACGCACCACACCGGGAACAACCCCGGCTGGTGCCCGGATTGCTCCCCAAAGGAAGTCAATCAATTCTGGTTACTTATCTTGTTGCCTTGTAAATAACAAGTCCCGCCACAGCTGCAACCACAGCCGCAATCATTCCAATCAGAATACCTTTTGTTTTTCTCTTCATAGCCTCAAAATCCTCCTTATTCCTGGTATTGTCGGTTACTTCCGGTTTTGCTCCCTTCCCGGCTTTTTTCTTCTTACCTGTGTTACTTTGTTCTGCCTCGTAAGCCTTAATTGTCTGCTCACTCTCCGTTGACACATAAGTCAAAGCCTTATTATGGAACATAAACTGAAGCTTTTTACCCATATACTCGTAAAAGTTCATCCCGTTATAGGAATAGAACCCGCCAAGGGCAATCGGTGCCACACAGGGAATTGCAACATAGGCAGCTCCCGTAAGACCGATATATTTATAAAGCAGAAGAACCAGTCCTCCGCCTACTACCACGCTTGCCACAGAAAACAGCAGCTGTCTGGCAGTAAGTCCAAGTGCCACAGTTTCCTGATAGCGGTCAATGTCTTTATTGATTTCAATTACCAATGTTCTCACCTCGCTTTCTCTGTCACTTTTGTTTCCCTGCCTTTTCCAATACCCGCTTCATACATCTGCATCCCGTCGGGGCACAGTTCCCTCAGTCTGTCCACATTGAACAGATAAAGAGCATATTCACAAAACCCGCTTCGTTTCATAAGTCCCGTAAACTCGCCCAGCTCATTGTCAGCGATAAACTTCTCAAGCTCCGGCATATTGTTAAGGTCCACATATCCGCAGTAGTCAGGGACTTTACCCATGAGATTTACAGTCAAATCCCCGTAAGGCTCCGGGTATTCCCCCTGCTCAACAAGACCTATATACATACACCCATTATTCAGATAAGTATTGATTTCCAGAGAAACCTTTATCTCTCCTCCATACTGGCTCTGTAAGTTTAATGTCTTTTCCATCTGTCACCCTCCTTACAATCCTAATGCTTTGCTTGTCAGTGACTGTGCACCCTTGACACTTCCCACTGTCATGGCAATCGTAAATGTCATTTCACACAGGTAAATAAGGGTCTTTGCCCAGTCCGCATAGCTGCCTGTAAAGGATGGAAGCCCTGCACTGATAAAGGCATTGCACACGATAATCGCAAGTGCCATGGTGACTGCTTCCAACACAACGGATAAAAAGTATTTACAGTAAGTAACTGCTGTATGACTTACCGTTCTGTTTCCACCCATTGTTGAGAATGCAATCGCACCAAGAGGCACAATGATCAGAATCTTTAGGAACCTGAAATATACCGTGTAAATAACGAAAAAGCCACAGATAATGACAATGATGGACAATAGAGCTGCCAGAATGAGCATTACCAGACTTTCTCCAAATCCCAGATTCTTAATGACATCAGCCTGAGTACTGTCGATGCTCAGTGTGACTGTTGTTCCGGCAGTCATCAGATTCACCAGATTTCCTATGGATGTGAAGAATGCCTTCATGATTGTCACATTATTTGCCACAAACCATTCCGCCAATCCTAACCGGATAAGCATACGAAGAATTGCTTCAAATCGCATTTCCTCTTTCACATCCACACTCTCTGAGCAAAAACCTATGACAAAGAACAATACCACCAGGGAAGAGCCAACCGCTACGAAGATCGGCTCTATTCCCTCAATGATTGCCCACGGACCGCCGCCCTTGAAATTCACGGGCGACTGTCCAAGCATTGAAAACACCAGTGATATCTGGTTATTCCAGAAACCAAATACCATTTCAAGCAAAGCAAGGATTTTGTCTCCAAGTTTAAAAATATCCATACTTGTTACATCTCCTTCCTACCATTTGGGGTACTCCATCTGCATCTTAGAAGCCTAAGAATGTCAACACTGTAGAAATACCTGCCATCATAACACCGGCTACGATACCCTTAAGAGCAGAGTTCATGGTAGAAGAATCCTGCTGCTGATATGCCTGTGCAAACTCCATTACGTTCTTCGCAAGGATAATGACACCGACCGCACCAATCACTGCGATAACCAGCGTTTTCAGATTGTCAAGCGGCTGTGTAACCGCTGAAGTACCGGTTCCTGCCGCAAAGCAGGTTGTGGTCATCTGACTCATCATCATTCCCATACCGCATAAAGCCGGTACTAACTTCTTTTTCATTCCTCCAAAAAATCCCTTCATGTTGCTACCTCCATTTGTTTTGTTGTTTGTTGTTACTGCTACCTTTTCTGTCTTCATAATCAAAAATCTCCTTTTCAAGTTTGTGGCGGAAAAAAAGCCGCATATCCTTCTGATACACGGCTTATTCCTGCGTTATTAGTGTCTCTATGAAAACGGGATAATCCCGGTAAGTAAAGTAAGGTCGGTCTTTCTCCGACATGCTGTTTTAATAACCACCTCCCTCTTTCTAATGCTCCGAAAGATACTGCTCCCGTATCTTAGCCATCTCGCCCGGCGATGTCTTCGGATAAAAGAAGGATAGTATCACAGACTTAGGAATTTTGGCATCCATCGCCTTACGAAGCTCCGCTTTCTGCTCCTCGGAATAATTCCAGTGCATCATTCGGTTCGTAATGCTGTCCTCCCAGTCCGTATCTTTCTTTTCATCCGGTATCTCATCCACACGCTCCTGCTCCGGCTCTTCGGAATACTCCAGTTCATTATCCTGCGTGCTGTTGAGCTTTGCCTTCTCGCTTTCTTCCTCAAGCTCCGAGAAACGCCTGCTCAGTTCCAAATCTCCCAGCATCATAAATTCATCATAGGTCAAAGAATCTATATAGATATTCTCGCCCTTCTTCTGAAGCTTTTCATAATGCTCCACTGCCCGCTTTGACAGAATTTCAAAAGGCGGACCAATAAGATTGTTCTTCACATCTATCTGATGCACATAGGGTTCTCCCTTTCCGTCCGCAGTCTGGTTAAACATCGGATGTGCAAACGGTATATACTTGTTATCCAGAATCGGATCGAACCCACGGATAAAAATAATGCATTTCTTGTTATCCAGTTTTCTCACTTCATCCGGTGTAAAGATCTCACGACCAAGTACATCGTAGTTTCTTGATGAGCTTCCCTGTCTGCCTTTTGTCTCTCCACTTGACTTCTTATCAATCGTGCCTTTGCCCAAAAGCTCCGACACATACTTATGGGTACTCTGCTCATTGCCTCCAAGATAGATGAAGGTATCGCAGTTGCCCGGTATCGTCTCCCAGGTATCCTTAAACAGTGCCTTCAGCTGTGCAAAGTTCTGTATAATGATAATCGAACTGATTTCCCTGCTTCGCATGGTGGAAAGCAGCGAACAGTAGTCATCCGGCAATGCCACATTGGCGAACTCATCAAGCATAAATGTGACATGGATCGGGAGTCTTCCTCCACAGTTAAAGTCCGCCTGATAATACAGCTCCTGGAATATCTGCGTGTATAACATACCAATGATAAAGTTGTAAGACTTATCACTATCCGGTATGACACAGAACAGCGCTGTCTTTGTCTCCCCATCCCCGTTTACACCAATACCAATATCAGCAAGGTTTAACTCATCCTTGGATAAAAGCCTTAGTACCTGCTTATTCTCAAGAAAAGCAAGTCTTGAGTTGGCACTGATAATAATGGAACGGACCGTATCGCCTGCACCACGCATACACTTGTTGTACTGTTTTACCGCCGGATGATTTGCTCCAAGCGGTGAGTTTTCTTCCAGAAACTTCATACGCACATCCAGCCTTGAAGGCTTTCCCTGCTCCGTCACTTCTGCTTCTCCAAGCAGCTTTAATACCGTTTCAAAGTTTCTTCTGCTCGGCTTTTCTTCCAGCCACACATAATAGAAGATTGCCTGTAGAAACAATCCTTCCGCTTTCTCCCAGAACGGGTCGGAAGGGGTTGCCCCTTTCGGTGTCGTATTACTGATAAGGTTGGTAATAAGCTTTACCACATCCGTTTCTTCACGGATATAGGAAAACGGATTGTAACAGTCTGACTTATCCATCTCAAGCAGATTGATAACCTTTACATTGTAGCCATTGTTCTTTAACATCTGACCACAGCTTCTTAGGATTTCTCCCTTCGGGTCGGTACAGATAAAGGAACAGTTATGGGGCATCTGCATCAGATTCGGCTTTACCTCATAGAATGTCTTTCCTGCACCGGAACCGCCACAGATAAGAATGTTTCCGTTTAACTTAAGTCTTCTGAAATCCAATGACATCTTCACATTCTGGCTTAAGATGCGGTTAAAGTTTTCATCCTTATCCATCAGAATCTTGTTTACCTTCGCCGGTGATTCCAACTTGGCTGTACCAAATTCCCTGCCGGGCATATAATTCCTCTGACTGGTGTAATACATAACAACAGCCATAGCGTAGACAACTACAACTATGGCTATCATTTTCACTGTATTCTCATTGAAATAATTTGCAAACGGAGCTTCACATACAGCACTGAACCTGTCAAGAAATTCCATTAGTTCAATGCCTTCCTCCCAAGCTCCCCCAATCAGATATCCCAGATACCCGGCAAGGACTGCACCAAGTAACAAAAAGACCATGGAAGGTTTCTTCTTACTTGTCTTCATAGGCACTACCTCTTCTTAACGGTTGTGGTGGTTTTCTGCTGCACGGTCTTTGTCTTGGTTGTTTCCTTTGTCTGCGTCTTTTCATACTTCTCACGCACGGAAGCCTCCACTTTGTCATAATGACTGTACAGCTCCTCGCCACGCTTGGTTTCCACAACCCTGTTTTCCTCGTCATATAGCTTATAATTCTTGCTACTGTCAATAAAGGTCAGCATGGTCTTTCCATTGTGAATATCCATGATGTTCTCCTTATTGATCCAGACATACCTTGCATTCTCTCCCCATGTTCCCGGGATTCTGGTTTTAACCGCATGATCATTCTCCTGCACAATCAATGTCTTACTGATTGTGACATCCGAAAGGTTTGCATTCTTGGATGCCGATACTGCCATCATTCTCTCCGCAAGATTCTGATAGCCTTTAATCCGGTTTATAAAAGCATCCCTGTCCATGATAACCTTATGCTCCCCGGCTTCATCCTTCGCCCCCAGAACACCTATCGTTTCCAACTGCTTTAGCACTGTTTCTGCCTGCGACTGGTTAATACTGAAATTCTCCTGTACTGCGTCCACACTGATACTCTGCTTCTCCATGGCAAACAGCCCGACCTTTTCAATCAGACCGTCCATGGCTGCACTGGCTCTCGCCCCTTCCGCAGTGTGGACTTTCTCGTTTCCCATTTTCTGACTCTTAAGAAAATCCATCAGCCTGCCAAGCTGTTTTTCATCCCCGTTTTTTAAGTAATCATCAAATGTTGCAATACGACCAAAGCTGAGCTTCTGTATCATCATGTTCACTCGTGGTACTGCTTCCGTATGAAAGATAACTTCACTGAGACCATCCTTCTTATTCACATCCGGCAATACGGAATATAAAATACCGTACTTCTTTGCCATCTTCTCAACCTTCTTCATATCTTTGGTTTCAAATTGCAGTACCTGAAGGTCGCCGCCCTTCATCAGAAGCTTTCGCATGGATGTCTTACCAAGCGATTTCTCATAGTCAAGCATTCCCTTCAAAAAGTCGATTGCCTTCTGCATGGCACCTAATCCTCCACTGCCCACCTTCATCGCAATCTCAATTCCGTCATAGGCTACACGGATAATCTGTACCGCTTCCTGAATCTCTTCTGCCATATACGTCCCTCCTTATAAAACCGGTTCCCTGAGAGTGCATTTCGGAACATACTGTTCGGACTGTTCTTCCTCTTTGGTCTCTTCGTCCTCTTCCTCCTGCCTGCTTCTGCTCTCATTGACCTTTTCCTTGATTTCCTCTGCATCAGCCCTTCTGACCTGTTCTTCCGTTACATCCACTCCATAAGCGGTAAGCACTTCCGCAAGACGGTTGATTGCCTTCTCCTCTTCAATCCGGTACATCTCAATGGATACCAGCAGATTCTCAATCTGACTTACCCATACAGGTTTCATGTCAATCATGCTCATATACTGCTCCATTACCTTTTCGGATTCCTGCTCATTCTCACAGGCAGCCATTTCATCAATCAGCTGATTGGTTAAGGACTTGTCTCCGCTTCGGAATGCAAACTGAACAACAAATTCCTTTTCCTTGTCAGAAAAGCCATGCTTTGTTTTACATAGACTTGTTACTGTCTCATTAATAATCGTTAAACCCATCGCTTCCTCCTAATAGTCCATACTGTTCTCAAGAACCGCAATATCAATGATTTCTTTCATCTTCTCTGCCGAAACATTGTTATTGATAAGTTCTACAAGCTGTGATTCTGTCAGTCCCTTTTCAATGGCACTTCTAATCTGCACAAGCTGTGCCGGAACCAGATCGCCACTGGCTAACAGTTTCACAATATCCTGTCGGGACTTTTTCATAAATCCAAGCTTACCAAGCAGCCCGGTAAACGCACCCGTATTTGCCTTTCTGACAGTTCTTTCAACCTGCACATGCTGAATCACCCTGCCATTTGCATCTACCACAGGCAACTGGTAAAACACAGGAATCTGATAAGGTCTTTCTGCAACCGGCTTTTCATCAAATACAGTCTGATTGCCTAAAGGCTCCTTACTTTCCTCTGGTTTCTCCGGGGCTTCCTGCTTTACTGTCGCACCTGCTGCTTTCTCAAGCAGCTTATCTTCCAAGGTATCAATTCGGTTCTGCATCTTCTCCATCTCCTTCTCTTTTTCATCTATCTGCTCACGAAGTCTTGCTATCGTAGCATTCGCTCTGTTTAACTGGTCCTGCTGACCGCTTAACTCTGCTTCCGTATCCTCCAGCTTCTTTACAAGCCCCTTATGAACTTCCTCATCCTTCTTGGAATTCTCAAACACCTTGAGCTTCTTATTCAGTTCATCGTAGCGCTCCTCCTGAAACTGGATTTTCGCAACCGCCTCCTCAATCTGCTTTACAAGACCTTTGACATAATCCGGTGACACATCAGCATCTGCCTGAATCTGTTTTACCTTATCAAGCATCGCCTGAAACGATTTACGCATCGCCAGCGGATTTTCTCCTTTGGCAATTACGGTTTCGATATTCTCCATGGAGATACCCTTCTCCATAAATTCAATCGCTACCTGTATCTGATAACCGCTCATATCATATTTGGTAAGCAGTTCAATAAAGGCTTCATCTGCCCCTTTTCTAAGGCACTGGGACAAAAGCTTCATCTGAGGAAATTTGATATCCCTCTTTAAGTAGAGCTTCGTCTGTTCCATTGTCAGACCATATTCAATATCCGCTTCCACAAGATCGATTACCTCCCTGCTGTACTTTGCCGCACTTCGCAGATTATCAATATAGGTCTTATTCTTAATTGAATCTTCTAAACTTCGTTCCATAAATACCTCCAAAAAAATACAGCCTATCTGTTAGGCTGCTTAATATTCGTTCTCTCTTCGGTTTTTTCAGGGATTCTTTCCTTATCTTCGGAAAGGCTTGTATCATCGCTTACCATATCTCTCCAGATTGTCTTCGCCAGATTGAGCTCTTTTGCAGATGCCCGTTCCCTAGCAGTCACATAAGCAATCTGTTCCTTATAGTACGCCCGGAGTTTCTTAATCTCCTCATAGGAATATCCTTCATCCAAAAGCTGCTTTGATAGCTCTGTCCACTGCACGTGTTCCTCCGAAAAGAAGTTATCCCCATTCTGAAAACTCTTTTCCGCACCTTCTAACGAATCCATCTGCTCTGCAATATCAAACAGACTTATTAATCTCTGCTTTGCCCGGTACACCCGGCTTTTGTCCGCAGAGGCTTCTTTTCTTTTATCCGTCAGATTCATCATAGCCGATGCAAGCTCCTCTACACTGTGTACATCATGCCGGACAAGAAATAGATACTGCTGCTGAAGCTGTTCCATCTTCTTTATATCATCCTTATACTTCCATACCTGTGAGTAAGGACGCTTTTTCAGTTTCCCAATCTGGTACAGTTTTGCATAGTAGCGTTTCTGCAATCCGGTAAGTCTTGCTCTCTTATACCTTCTGACATAACACTTCACAATCTCCGGCTTAAACTCCTTATTCGACCGATAAAAAGATAAATCTTCCTCCACAATCCTCTGTCGTATTCTCTCCTCGGTATAATCATCTCCCAAGGCTCTGCATCTTCTGTACCTGCCCATTCCCGGCGGCTTCACAGCAAGATGTTTTCCCTGCTTGATTTCATATCCCTTATCCCGAAGCAGTTCCATAAACTCCTCATAGGAGCCAGCCTGCAATATACAGGCATCCAGATCCCTCGCAATCATTTTCCCCCAGACAAATCTGCCATCCCGGTAATCATTGTGTTCCCTGTATCGGTCCCGCTCTTCATCCTTCGAACCTATATCAATGGTGGATAGTCCGTACTCTTCACACAAGCGGTTGGTTATGGGCTGAATATCCCGCTCCCAGTCACCCTTCTCATACCGGTACTTTCTGCCATCTACAAAGCTGACACTATTGAATATAATGTGGGCATGAATATGATCCGTATTATCGTGAACACAATAAACTGCTTCATACTGTTCTCCCAGATATTCCTTAACAAACCTCTGCGTTATTTCATAGGCGGTATCAGGACTGACCTCACCTTCCTTAAAGGAAATAATAAGATGATAGCCCTGACGCTTATCTACCTTACCAAACGCTTTCTTGGTATCCATCATCTGTCTGAAGGCTGTATCCGGTTGACAGTTCATCCCGCCAATCAGCCTCCCGTTCTGCGTCTTCTCCGGATTCATTACATAATCCAAAGACTGTTTTAAGTGCTTGCCATGAAAATGGTTGCCGCAGTCCTTCATATAAAGAATCTTACTGATTGCCAACGATATCCACCACCTTTGCCACAGCAACATTCAGCTTACGCATATATGCAATAAGCCTTTCCTTATCATCCTTGGAATAAAGCTCTGCATTGTGGTTGTGGGTAATCTGGTTGATATTGACCCCTATCCGGTTTACCTCATTGATTAAATCACGAAGAAGCTGCCGGACCTCCGGATAGTCATTCGGTTTCTGGGAAATCATAAGCCGAAGATACTGCGACTCTGTCATACCCGCCTGCTTCGCTTTCTCTTCCAAGAGCTTTGCTTCCTCCGGTGTCATTCTAAGTAGCTTACTGATACTGTGCTGCCTCTTCTCCATCCAATCACCTTGCCTTTCCACTAATGGCAGGCTGACGGATATCTGATACCAGCTGTTTCACAGAACTGTCTAATCCCTTTTGATTCAGATTCTGAATAAACTGATTAGCCAATTCCTCTGCCAGCTTCTCAATTCCGGCTCTGTACTTTGTCTGGTTGAATAGCTTATCCAGTATGGCTTCCTCCTGTTTCAGACTTTCATACTTGCTCTGCTTATTGGAAAAGTCCACCATATCCTTCGGATTCTGCCTCTCTGCATCCATATCAAGAATCAGCTCATAATTCCATTCACAAACTGTATCAATCAAATCATCCACGGAAAAATCATCATCCCAGACTATCTCTCCGGGCACATCATCCAAATCTCCACGATACAGCCTTCCCTCTGCAAAACCCACCACATAGTCATGCCCTTCCATATAGCCAAGAAGCATCTCTGCCTCTTTATCCGTCATAACTATGGAAATCTCATTGTCCTTAATGAATGCCAGTAATTCTTCCGGCTGCCGAATCTCTGTTATGCTTACATCTCCTGTTCCCATTGCTGTAACCACACCTCCTTATCTGTGTTTTGAGAAACATTTCAGGAGCCTTAAGAGTCCAGAGCAATGCCCTGTCCTCTGCCAGATACGCATTTTGGATATCCATCCAAAATACATCTGGTTAGGTGGGCAAAGCCCCCTAAAACCCCTGATAATATATAGGTGCTCCACTTTTTGGAGCCATTTTTGAAAAGGTACTCCACTTTTTGGAGCCACTTTCTGAAAGTAGCTCCACTTTTTGACTCCCTTTTCAATACTAATATGGATACTTTATAAAACCTGAAAAGCAGGTGCTCCACTTTTTGGAGCCATTTCTTAAAAAGTACTCCACTTTTTGGAGCCATTTTCTGAAAGGTGCTCCACTTTTTGACTCCCTATTAAATCTGTCTTCGCAGCTACAAGCCATTCATTGTAATCCTTATATCCGGCAGGAGGAGGGCAATCTTCCACATCATATCCCAAACCATAATACTTCTCAGTCAGCTGCAAGGCTGCCTTTCTCCCCGGCTCATCACCATCCAGACAAAACTTAATGGAAGTAATCTGAGGATGCTCGTTTAGGAAAGTAGTAAGAGGTGCATCTGCAAGCATTCCAAGAGCCAGCTTGTTGGTCTCATAATCTGAGAAAATATCCACATAACTCATCAGGTCTATCGCCCCTTCAAAGACAACCAGTTCCGAACTATCATCGTTAGGAACATTAAAGCCATACTCCTTATCATTGCCTGCCACATCACACTTAAAAGGCTTTCCTTCCCTGTCGAACACACCTCTCATACTTGCAAACTTCGTAACACCGTCTTTGTTATTACCCTTAAAAACAATGTTGTGGTAATGCCTGCTCTCATAAATAAGCCCCTGCGAAATAAAGTAGTCGATAACACTTTTACTAATACCCCGCTCCTGATTCAGATACGAATAAAGAAAACAGTTATCCGGTGCCGGTATGGGCAGCTCAAACTTTTTGGGTTCCGGCTTTTTGCCAGGTTCCACCTGATGCTTTAGCGGAGGTTTTCTATCCTTCTCTTCAATTCTCCGGTATCCCGCAAAATCCAGAAGCCACCATACAGCCTCTTTTACTTCCATTCCGCAAAACACCCTTAGAAAATCTATCTGGGACCCGCCATTCTCACCCTTATCGTACTGCCTTGACCACCGAAACCAGTGGCTCTTATCATATATCCGGATAGAGTCCATTTCCTTGAGTGTATGATAATGACCCACTTTCTTTACCGTATAGCCAAGATAAGAGGCAACAGCGGTCAAATCTACGCTTTTTGCAATGGCTAATTCTGCTTCCGTAAATCTATCCTCCATCGCTACCTTCCTTTCTCCCGTTCTGCCACAAGACTGTTGGTAAAACTGAAATTCCTGTAATCACTTGTATAGGAAATCTTTGGATTATCCATAAGTCCTTTTTCCTTAAAGCTGAAAAATTCCTTATTATCGCCTCCTACTATCAGATGATCCACCAGCCGGATACCCACCATCTCGCAGACGGAATTCATACGGTCGGTTATCATCGTATCTTCTTTACTCGGAAACAGATTTCCGCTTGGATGCGAATGAATGAGCATAATACTCGCTGCATTTGACAAAATGCTTGCCTTGAGTATTTCCCTCGGATGCACCAATGCTTCATTTAGTGCACCAATACTTGCGAAGGTAACATTAATCGGTTTTAGGTCTGATTGCAGATTGACTACACAGACAACCTCCCTGTCCATTTCACAGAGAAGCTCTCCGATAGTGGCTGCTGCTTCGTAGGGATTCTGTAAAGGAAGCTCCGAATATAACGGAGCCTCCTTCACAAGCTTTACTCTAACCACATCAAGCTTAAAGGCTTCTTCTGCTTCCATCTGAGGTTTCTTTTCGATTCCCATTCGCATCATCCTCCTTTAGCTCAATCTGTAAAATAAAGTCCCCTTCCCAGGCATTCATAAGAGCAATCAGTTCCTGCACGGTCATCTCCTGCTCCATAGTCTGCCTCCTATCTGGACTTTCCGTTGTCATAAATAAGCTGCGCCTCTGCAACCATGCCATCCAGTCTCTTATTCGGAGTATCCGTTGCAAGGGTAAGTCTTCTTGCATCCTTATCATAGTGATATACTTGATTGGATAATCTGTCTTCCAAGGCAACCTGTCCCATGTTGATTTCGCTTACCATTTCTGCAAGCTCATAAGGGTCTCCAACATTTGTAGATACTGCGATACACTCATGCACGGATGAAGGCAGAATATAGAGGTCTGTTTCAAGCTTCATAGCCAGCTTATGGAGATTATCTTCATAAAGCATGGAGCCAGCTCCATTAATCCCCCTGTCGTTACTGATTACCCACATCATCTTATCTTCCGGCATCTCACCGATCATCATGTCTGCAACCTCAGCAGGCATACCGTCACTGATAAACATTTCGCGAATAACATCGTTCATGGATTTGACAGTCGGCGGGAAAATACGCCTCGTGTTTTCCACAGCACACTTAAACAACTGCTCTTCGTTCATTCCAAGCTGCTCCGCAAGATTATTGCGAATCGCCGAACTCTGGATTCCATTTTCATCCACCTTTACCACCCAGCGGTAGATAATGGACAAATCCTGAAACTCTCTGTGCGGCATATCCCTGAGCATATCTTCATTCTGCAATGTGTTAATAACCTGAAATACAATGTTATCCTTTGCACCTTCAAGATTCACATCCCCTACCTCGGGCATTTCCTTGAATGCCATATCCATTCTTCTGGCAGCACTCTGTAACACCTCCTGAAGATTCTCTGTCTCAAGATAGTGTTCATACATGTGATTGATATACAGTGTGGGAGAGACGTTTCTTCCTGCTCCGCTTCCCACTAATGTGATACCATCCAGAACCTTGTTTACCTTATTGACAGGTTCAACACGAAGTCGCATTCCCTGATACTGTTCCGGCATATAATCCATAAACTTCTCAGCCACGACTTCCTTAAAAATCTCGTAATTCATCATATAAAATGTCCTCCTTAATCTAAATTGTCATATAGAATCCCTTCCTCGTCCGGGTCTCCATACTCTTTGATATCTGTTTCATAACCGGGATCATCTTCCAAATGGATAATCGCTTCTTGGGGCTGTTTGCGTTTTCTATATGGACAACCTCTGCACTCAACACCGGCAATCTCCTCCACAGTCACACCGAGTGCACTCGCAATCCTATTCAAAATCTCATTCTTAGGAATCCTGCTCCCGTTTTCATACTGAGCAATTCTCACATCTCCCCTGTTTGGGAAACCTGCAAGCTCCCCCAGTTCTCTCAAAGTTAAATGTCTTTACTTTCGCAACATTCTAATCTTTTGCCCGATTGTCATTGACGCACCTTCTTTCTGTATGGACACTCCCGACAAGGCACCGGGCATAAAACTTCCAGCGGAACCCATAATTCCTCTGCAATTCTCTTCAGCTTATCAAGATCCGGAAAACCTTTATCCTGTTCAAATTCTGAGATAACTCGTTCTCCATCACATCCAAAACCGCATCTTCTCCCCAGTTCTTCTCTGCTGAAGCCTCGCCTTTCCCGGTATTCCTTTATCTTTTCTCCAACCAAAGCTATCCCTCCAAAAAAATTAGAGGTGTAAGCTATTACGGCCTACACCTCTAATAGATGATACTTATTCAGTTACTTCATCCTCTTCCTTCTTTTTCCAGAAGAAAGCACCTGCTCCTGCTAAAATTGCAGCCAGACCAAGTCCGGTAAAGAGCCAAGGATTGAAGTTATCCCCGGTCTGTGGAAGCTTCGGTTCTGTAGGCTTGTTCGTAATATTCAGTGTATAAGTCACAACCTCAGGGGCTGCATCGTCATACTGTAATACCACCTCGTGAACAGTCTCATCAAGGATATACCCTTCTGCAGCCTTAGTCTCGACCACATAATACTTGATATCCTCCACGAACTCGCCATCCTTGAATACACCAATCGGAAGTTCTCCGGATTCCGCATGACCGTTCTTGTCAGTCACAAGTTTTTCAATCACATTACCATCTTTGTCACGGATTTCAAACTCTACTCCGGCAATACCCTTCTTGGTATACTCGTCAGTCTTATCAATGATAATCTTTCCGTTCACAAGTTCATCCTTCATGGATACCTTCTGAATTTCCTTTGTCTCAGTCACCTCAAACTCCACATCATTTGCAATTCTGTATCCATAAGGGGCAATCTCTTCCCTTAAGATATACTTGCCAACAGGAATTCTGTCGATGACATGGACTGTTCCATCAGACTCCCAGCTGTAAACCACATCTCCATTAGCATCAATAATGGAAAGCTTTGCTCCCTTAAGCTCATGCTCTCCGGTAATATCAGTCTTGGAAATTTCAAGCTTGGTAGGATAGTTTTCAAATTCTGCCTCAAATTCAATTACTTCCACATCATCACCCTGATAAGAAGCATCCACATCAAAGCATTCATCAGACTTAACATATCCGGCAGGAGCTTCCATTTCCTTCACATAATACTGTCCGAGAGGAAGGTCTGAAATGAAGGTTACCGTTCCGTCAGCTCCAGTTACTGCTTTCTCAATGAAAGTATCAGCAGCTACAATCAGTCTGCCATCAACATCAAAAATGTCTTCCTTTGCATATAAGCCGAATACTGCTCCCTCAAGAGCCTTCTTCGTCTCAGCATCCTTCTTGATAACAGTAATCTGCACCTTCTGTCTTTCATTGGTTACATCCATACCTGCATATACCACTTCGGTATTCTGGTCGATATAGGAAAGATCTGCTTCGATTGGTGTACTGTCAAGCACAAATCCCTCGATAGTTGCAGTCTCAACAAGGTAATACTTGCCAAGCGGCAAATCGCTAATCATGGCAATTCCTTTGTCATTTGTAACAATAGTTGCTACAAGCTCATCAGCCTCATAATATACAGTGTCAAGACCATCCGGACTTACAATGTCCTCTCTTGCATAAACCTCAAAGGTAACGCCTGCAAGAGATTTCTTGAAGTAATCGAATACAAAGTCATACCACTTACCTTTTACAAGGTTAATGTCTGTCAGAAACTCTCCATCCTTGTTGATGATGATTGACCCGGTAGGAACCTCATCCTTCATAGCAACGCTCTGGATTTCCTCCGTATCCTCTACAGTGAAGGTTACATCCGATGCCTTAAGGTATCCGTAAGGAGCAAATTCCTCACGAAGCACATAAGTTTCACCTACTACAAGCTTCTTAATCACATGCGCCTCTCCTGCCTTGGATGTCCAGGTATCAACCACATTTCCGTCCTTATCAAGAACAGTCAGTGTTGCACCGGAAAGCTCTGCCCCGCTTGTAATATCTTCCTTCGTAAACTCAAAAGTTGTAGGCATATTGTAGAAGTTTGCTATAATTGTTGCATACTTCACTTCCTGTCCCTGATACTCTGCATCAAATTCAATTACATCATCGCATGATACATATCCGGCAGGTGCCTTGATTTCCTTCGCATAGTAATGACCCAGAGGATAATCCTTTACGAACTGGATATCGCCGTTTGCATCAGATACTGCTACCTCAAGTAAGGTATCTTTCTCTACGATTACCTTACCATCCACATTTACAATATCCTCCGCTGCATATAAGCCAAACTCAGCACCGGAAACCGGCAAACCGGTCTCTCCATCCAGTTTTGCCACGGATAAATCAACCTTCTGTCTGTCATTTGCAAATGTCAGACTTTCCTTGATAACAGGAGTCTTATCATCCACATATACGAAAGTTACATACTGCTCTTCTTTGTTCAGTACATAACCGTAAGGAGCTTCCACTTCTACTACTCTGTACTTTCCAAGAGGAAGGTCTGAAACTTTTGCTTTTCCGTCCTCCCCGGTTACAACGGTTGCAACCAGATCACCTTCTGCATAATACTTGTTTCGGTTTCCGTTCTCATCTGTCTGCATATCTGCTGTGTAAATATCCTCAGCTGCATAGATTTCAAACTTAGCACCGGCAAGGGAACCTTCTTTATAGACAAATTCCTTATCTTCGGAATCTGCAAATAAACCTCCCTTATATGCATCCAGTACCTCGCCCTTCTTCTCAATTACAAGCTCACCAACAGCAGGAGCATCTTCATACTCTACAGTAATGATTGCTTCGTAAGTGTCAGGGTCAACTTCGTAGAAGGTATCGGTATCCACCTTTACTTCCACATAATTCTGATTGAGCACATAACCAAACGGTGCTGCCACCTCTTCAATACGGTAATTACCAAGACTAAGCACATCCGGTAAAATCAAATCACCATCCTCATCTGTAAAGAATGAAGTATGGACTTTCTTGGACGGGTAAGTGGTAATCATCTCCACATACTTATTGGTATCCATATTGAAAATCTTAAACTCTGTGTTAGGAATAAGAACCGTCATTTTGGTATCTGCATCCTTCTTAATCACACGAAGCTTTGCTGTAAACTCTCTGTCCACAAACACTCTCCAGACCTGCGGTTCTGTCGGATGGTTCTCCGTAACATGAACCTCAAATGGCATGATTGTCTCCATGTTATGAGGAGTTACTGTCTCAATTACCACATAAGTTCCATAAGGGATAGGAATGGTTACCAGATGTCCCTTTTCATCTGTGAAAAGCTGTGTTTCTCCATTTGCACCAATTACAACAGGAGTTGCACTGTCAAAATCATAACCGCCATCTTCTTTTACGGATAAAGATGACTTAAGGTAAGCTGTAAAGCCTGCCTTTTCAAGCAATGGAGCTTCTGTATCATCTCCATTATCAGATACCTTAATCAACTGGAATGGCTGCTTCATAACCTGCTCTTTGGAAGTTGTGCTTCTTGATACCTCCGCAACAAGATCACCTTCATAATCGCAGACTACATCATGCTCTTCCTCATCTAAAAGATATCCTTCCGGCGGAGTGATTTCCTTTACATAGTAATTTCCAAGATAAAGGTTATTCACCTCCGCATCGCCATTGGCATCCGTTGTCATGGTAGCTACCAAATCGTTCGCTTTAAATACAACTCCGGTTGCTCCGTCCGGATGCATGATATCATCACGGGCATACAAACCGTAAACTGCTCCTTCTAAGGTAGCATCTCCCTGTGGTACGGGAAGACCTGTTTCCTTATCCACCTTGAAGATATGAATCTTTGCAGTGGTTCTGTCATTTACAAACTCATGGCTGAAAGTAGCCTTGGCTGTAGTCTCTGGCAGGTAATTGAAGTTGAAGCTGTAAACATCGCTGCTGTTTCTCACATATCCATAAGGAGCCTGTGACTCAGAAATATAGTAGCTGTTTGCGATCGGTAAATCCAACGAGTATGCTGCCTTACCATCCTCACCTGTAGTGACTGTCTGCAGTGCAGTACCTTTGGTAACGATAACCTGACCTGCATAGTTTTTGATATCATTACCAGCATATAAAGTGTATTTACCGCCATCTAACGGATTAGCAGTATCAGAGTCTTTCTTTACTACAGAAACCTCTGCCTTCTGTCTTGTATTCTGAATAGTTGCTGATTCATACTGTACTTCCACATTCTGGTCCTTGTACTCAATATTCACTGGCACGGGAGTAGTGTTGATGGTATATCCATCAATGCTCTTTGTTTCCGTTACCACATAAGAGCCAAGATGAAGGTCTGTAAGAACAACCAAACCGTCAGATCCTGTTACAAGGTTTTCTGCAATCAAATCTCCCTTACTATAAACCTTTGTACCATCTGCCTTATAGATATCAGCACCGGCAGTCACCTTAAATGTTGCTCCCGGCAATTTCTTTACTTCATAAGTAAAGTTACTTCCATTCCATCCGGTAAGTACCTCACCTTCCTTGTAAATAGTCAGTGCTCCAAGCTGCTCCTTATCAGTTGCAGTAAAGGAAGTTGTCTGACCTGCCTTAACAGTAAGTGTGTGTACCTTTCCGCTAATCACATAACCCTTCGGAGCCTGAATCTCCTTCACATAATAAGTGCCTGCCACAAGTGCCTTGGAAGTAGCTGTACCATCACTTCCGGTAGTAATTGTGTCAACCTTATTGGTGCACGCACTGTCAGTATAGATACCATACTTTGCACCGGAAAGCTTCACACCACTCTCCTCGTCCTGCTTGGTAATCTTTCCATAACCGATATTCTCAGTCTTAACCTTGAAATACGCTGACACTGGGTCTGCTGAAGGCTTCTCAGAAATAAACTCCTGATAGCCTGACTTTCCGGTAAGCCAGAACACGCAGCTTGATGTTGTTTCCACAACTCCTGCTGTTGAGTTCATGGTTGCCGTGGTAGCTGTAGTATTCACAGATGTTGTGTGAATCGTTACGCTGTTACCACTCTTCTCTACAGAATATCCACTGAGGGAAATGTCGAAATTTGACAACACGCCATTGGAATCGTTTAAGGTTGTTTCAAATCTCTTATTTCCTTCATTCCACTTCAATTCATAAGTGGTTGCTCCACTCTTGGTTGCACTTGCAAAACTTGGTCTTGTAGCATAATAAGATGCACTGATATTGTTCTTAAGCGTTGTATAGTAAGCGTAAGAATTGGTCGGATTAGGTGCTGATGCACATAACTTATTAGCTGCCGAATCATCGGAACCAGTTCCAAAAAGATTTGCCACAATCGCCCATACCATTGCCTGTGTTGCAATATACTGGTCGCACTGATCATTGCTTGGTGCTGTAGCTGAGTTACATCCATATCCAAAGTACAGACAGTATGCAAGCTGTTTTTCCTGTGCTGCTGATAAACTCGTGCTCGGATTATCATAGCTGTTCATAAGCTGACCACCATCAGCCGCCAGTCCAAAATTCATACAATAAGCTGCATTGCCATCAATCATAGAATACAAAATCTTACCATGATTGTAGCCTGCCTTTAACTCACTTACCTCCCCGGTATTCTTTACAGAAGCATTCCAGAAGGCAATATTCGCACTCGGACTTGCTGCAAATGCAGTTGTTCCGTTAGAGAACAATGTGGTGAACATCGTAAGAACAGCAAGAAAACCTGCCATAAATCTTCTAAACTTTTGTTTCACTTTTCATTCCTCCTTAAAAATAGGCACAAAAAAAGCAGGTCACTTTCATGGCCTGCAATTTTTGTTCTTGTTAATTTGTTATCTGAGACATCGGAACTCATAGAAGTCAGTTCCATTTCTGGAGTACACACCCGCATATATCACATTGAACACCGGATTACTTTCCAAAAGAAGCATATCCGCTATGTAAGTTGCAATAGCGTCTTCACTTCTTAATGGCTGTCCGGAAGTCGTACTGGCTATATTTAAGTCAGTTTCCACAAACACACTGTAGTAACTGCTCTCCAAACCATCATAGGGATAATACTCGTTATACTCTTCCTGCGTAATTCTGCCCTCTGCCAAGGCATTTGCAAGGTTATCCTGCGTTGTAATCATACCGCCTGCCTGACACTTTGCAATGGCAAGTGATACCACAGTACCCGGATTGTATCCTGCCGGTGTATATTCCGGCTCCGGGGTTGGCTCTGGTGTCGGTTCTGGAGTAGGAGTTGGCTCCGGTGTCTGAACCGGGGGCTGTGTTTCCTCCCTTTGCTCTGTTGATGCAGGGGTTTCTTCTCTTTGTTCTGTCTGATTCTCTCTGTTTTCAGAAACAGGCTGATTTTCAGTATCATCCTTTACAGGAGCTTCACTGCTTTCAGCTTCATCCTTATTGCTTTGTAACTCTGTTTCGTTTTCAGAAGAGCTTTCCACCTTACTTTCTTCTGCAATAACCGGCTCCTTGCTTTCCTCTGTCTCTTTTGTTTCTTCATAGCTGATATCTGCTTCCGCCATTTCATTCACCGTGGAATTACAGCCAGCTAATGCCAAAACCGTTACGGATAAAAGAATAATTAAAAATCTCTTCATAATATCACCCATCCCTTTCCGTAAGAGGGATAGGCTAATGTGTTCCGTGCCTGTCCACTCTTACTGCGTGAACATTTTTATATACACGGGACACTTAACATAGGTCTGTCCCGTACTCGATGCATACTACTCTCCTTCCATTATACACATAACTTCTTCATTCTGAAGAAATATTGTACCAATCTCCGGTTCTTTCGGTAATTTGCAAATGTCTTCATGTTACCGCCTCCTTCCTATGGTGTTCCTGCTCTCACAAATGCGAGGAACAGTCTGCCGACAAGTCCTAACAGCAAGAGGAAGACCTTTGCCACATTCAGGACCAACTGCAACGCATTTAATATCAGCCATGCGATTGCTTTCAATATTGCTGCTAATACATTGCCAAATCCGGCTAAAAATCTTCCTGCCATACCTATTCCTCCATTCCATCCATCAAATAGCTTAATGCATAATCTGAAATCGTATCATCATCCTGCGGTTCCTCTTCCTGCTTAACCTCTTCGGCAACTGCCCTCTGCGGTAATGCTGAAAGGTTACTACATCCTGCAATCACGCCTCCAAGCAACCGAATCACTTCGTTTCTTGCTTCTGTGACTGCTGCTTCCACAGTTCTCTCCTCAATATCTTTCAGTTCTTTCTTTGTAACATAAGGACTGTCATCTCTTCTTGCTTCTGTAAATGCTTCTTTTCCAAAATGGTCGATATAATATTCTGCTGCATTTATCAGAAACTGGCTCTTTGACTTACATATCTCCGGGTCTAAGTTCACCAAAACATCATTAACCTTGCGATGCTGAGGATTCTTAATATTGAACCTGCATGATTGCTTAATAATATGGTCTAATGCCATCTGCCACACCTCCTATGCCAGCTTCTTCATCTTTCTAATTGCCATCATAGCTAACTGTTCATAGCCCTTGGCATTTGCCTTAACATCCAGAATATAAGTAATATTGCTCTGCGAAAGTCCTCCAAACAACTTCATTACTGATGCCCCGCCTCCTACAAATACAATGGGTGTTGTAGATAAGTTGTACCCATACTCTCTGATTGAGTTATACACCTTCTCACAAAAGGCTTCGATTTCTGCTTTCGCAATGTCGTAATACTTTCTGTCAATCTCACATCTGCCAAACCTCATAATATCCTGAATAAAAGACTCATCCAGTTCACCATTCAACTGTCTTACACACTGCTCATTAATGGTTCTCATACAGGTTATCAGACCCTTCGGAATGGTTACGCATTTTGATTCGTCCGGAACCTTATCTACAACCGGCATAATATCAATCGTCCATGATCCGATATCAACTATCAAGGTTTTCTTATTGAAAGTCTGAAGCTTATCCGCAACTGCCGCATAGCATTGTGGAAATACTGCAACATTTTCAATTACCACATGATACCTGATATTCTCAAACAGAAACTCGATATCCCTTTCCGCTGTAAGATACTTGATAAAGTCTGACTTCTCACTGCCAAATCGTGTCAGTGGCAAACCTACCGCCAAGAACACCTTTGCTTCACATAAGCCCCTTCGTCTTAATTCCTTCGCAACCGCTGCCAGAGTCAAAAGATAAAATGTATCATCCTCTGTCTTTGTGCTTTTTACTTCCTGTCTGTTGCCTCCGACCTTGTAATATCTTCCTTTATACTCAAGAACGCCATCATATAATGCAGGTTCAGTTGTAATTTCCTTCACGCCGGTAACGAATACCTGCGACGAGGTTTTTATATTACTCCAGCCGTGGTCAATACCAATTACTTCGATTTTGTTATTCATCGTCTGCTTCCTCCTTTTCAATCTTAATCTGAATTTCATTACTGCCTCTACTTTCCAAGGATTTTCTTCATACAAGGAAAGCAATATCCGCTACCTTTGTTATAAGGACATCCATCGCATTCACTCGCCGGTTTCTTAATTTCAGGTTTTTTCTTTTCCCGATAGCACTTATTATTGATGCACCTGTTATTATTTCCCCAGAAGTATTTGCATTTCATACAATCCTTAAGATCCCTCTCAAGTTTCTCTTCTGCTGACAACTTATGCTTATGCCGTCTGCTGAACTTTTTTTGAACCACTCCCATCCTGACTCTCCTCTCCAAGAAGAAAAGTCTGATAGAATTCCTCAATCCGTTTATCTGCATCACCTGCAGCTTTAGCAAGAGACCATGTCATCAGTAAACCTAATAAAGCAAATGCTATTGAAATAATTTCTATCATGTCTACATCCTCCTTATATTTCCTGCTAAAACAAGTTCAGTCAGGACAGCTTCTTAGAAGCATGTAGGTGTACTCCGGTTCATCTGAACCCCTCTATCGCCCGTACACATGGGAATTGCAGGCAAGCCACTTTCGTGTTCACGACGCTCTTTCAAATAAGAACTATCTCCTCTTCTGCCTTTGTGAGGATTAGGGCTATGCCCCATATGGGTTATTATCCTTCCGCAACATCCTTGTTCCTCTTACCAGATTCATAACCAACTCCTCGTTCTTCACTTCTCAGTCCATCGAACTACTAATGTGAAAGTTGTGTTTGTATATCCTCAAGGTGAATGCCCCGGAATTTCCACTTTACTCTCTCGAATACCGCATTACTGCGGACCTGCAATTGATATTCAGTTTTTGTCCGTTTGCTTCGGACACACATATCATAAACCAGAATAAAATATTTGGATATGGACTGGTTTGGTGTATTTTCTCAATATCACACCAAAAACTGGTGTTTTTATTTTTTTAGCTTAGTTTTATCTACTATGTACTTAGGCAATGGCACCGGATTCTCTTTGAACTGCTCCAGGTATGCCTCAAATATTTCTGTATTTATCAGTGCAGTATTTCCAACCTTATAAACAGCCCCTGCTTTCTTTGCCATTTCCATAATATGACTTCTGCTTATTCCATACACTGCCTGCCCTTCAGCTGCATTCACAAACTTTTTAAACACTTCTTTTGTGTCTGAATATGATTTATAAGAATATCCCATACCTTAATCCTCCTTCCATAACGGATGCTTCATTTCCACAGGCTTTTCTCTGAATTGCTCCATATACTCATCAAACACATCTAGTCTAATAAGTACTTTACTTCCCTTACTATCACCTACCTTATATACTGCTCCCGCTGCTCTTGCCATTTCAATAAACCGATTGCGTCCAATATTATAAATAAGTGTTCCTTCACCTACCCTCACAAATTTACGTTGAATTAGCTTTGATGATCTTCCTACTTTCGTTAAGTGCTTCATATAGTCCTCCAATGGTTCAATCTTAATTAATCGTATTTTGGATAATTGGTACACCGCACCTGCTGCCTTTGCGTATGCAACAATAAGCGTTTCATCTATTCCAAAATACTGTGCTGCCTCTTCATATCTTACAAATCGTTTCATCATTTTGGATGCCTCATTTCCACGAGGCGATAATATAACTGCCATATACTCACCTACTTATAAAAATCATCTTCTACGATTCTGAATGTCTCCAAATACTCGTCAAGAATTTCGGTATTTACCAAAACCAACTGACCGACCTTATAACATGCTTTTGCATCTTTAGCCAACTCTTGAAATTTGCTTAAACCCATACTATACATTTTGGCTCCTTCCGCATATCTCACAAACTTCTGCACATTTCTCTTGTTAGGTGCTTCTTTACCTGTCATACCCATGTCTCCTTTCCATGTTTTTTCTCCATAACGCAAAAAGAGGATACTTTCTAAATTTCTTTAGAAAATATCCTCTAAGTAGTGCTTATCTTTTAATTTTGCTTTTCAATAAGATTGTAAATCCTTGTACACTCTTTGTTATGACTATTGCTTTTGATGGTCAAAATAATGGTCAAATGACCATCCCACACCCTTCAAACCCGCATAAATACTGGATTTTTTAGGTTGTGCTTCGCATCGTCGGGAACAGCAGCACATCCCTGATTGCAGCCGAATCCGTCAGAAGCATACACATACGGTCGATTCCGAATCCGATGCCTCCTGTAGGCGGCATTCCGATCATCAGGGCGTTTAAGAAGTCCTCATCGGTGTGGTTTGCTTCTTCGTCACCCTGAGCGAACAGTTCCTCCTGTGCAGCAAAACGCTCTCTCTGGTCGATCGGGTCGTTTAACTCGGAGTAGGCATTCGCCATCTCCCAGCCGTTCATGAAGAACTCAAAACGCTCTACGTAGTCCGGATTCTCCGGCTTCTTCTTGGTCAGCGGAGAGATTTCAACCGGATGATCCATTACGAAGGTCGGCTGGATCAGATGCTCTTCTACAAACTCTTCGAAGAAGAGGTTCAGAATATCACCTTTCTTATGACGCTCCTCGTATGCGATGTGGTGTTCTTTCGCAGCTGCTCTGGCTTCCTCAAGGGTATGGATCTCATTGAAATCTACACCGGAATACTTCTTTACTGCATCCACCATCGTGATTCTCTCGAACGGTTTTCCAAGATCCATTTCGATTCCCTGGTAGGTGATGGTCGTGGTTCCCAGAACCTCCTGTGCCACATGGCGATACAGATTCTCTGTCAGATCCATCATTCCGTTATAGTCCGTATAGGCCTGGTACAGCTCCATCAGTGTAAATTCCGGGTTGTGCCTGGTGTCCAGACCTTCATTACGGAATACACGTCCAATCTCGTATACACGCTCCAGTCCTCCTACGATCAGTCTCTTCAGATAAAGCTCCAGAGAGATGCGAAGCTTCAGGTCCTCTCCCAGTGCGTTAAAATGTGTCTCAAAAGGTCTGGCTGCTGCACCGCCGGCATTTGCCACCAGCATCGGTGTTTCCACCTCCATAAAGCCCTGGCCGTCCAGATATTTGCGGATGGTACTGATGATCTTTGAACGCTTGATAAAGGTATCCTTGACTTCCGGATTCATGATCAGGTCCACATAGCGCTGACGGTAACGCAGATCGGTATTTGTCAGTCCGTGAAACTTCTCCGGAAGGATCTGAAGGCTCTTGCTCAGAAGGGTCACCTCGCATGCATGAATCGAGATTTCTCCTGTCTTTGTACGGAAAACCTCTCCCTTCAGACCTATGATATCACCGATATCCATTTTCTTGAATGCTTTATATTCTTCCTCTCCAATGCTGTCTCTTGCCACATAGGACTGGATATTTCCCTTTACATCCTGAATATTGCAGAAGGATGCCTTGCCCATGACACGCTTTGACATCATACGTCCTGCCAGGGACACGGTCTGTCCTTCCAGAACATCAAAACCATCCTTGATGTCCTGACTGTGGTGTGTCACATCATATTTCATAATCTGGAAAGGATCCTTTCCATTTGCCTGTAAATCTGCCAGCTTCTCACGGCGTACCTTCAAGAGCTGATTAATGTCCTGTTCCTGTACTTTCTTCTGTTCTGCCACTTTTTTCTCTCCCTAATTTGATCTCTGAATTCCCAGTACCTTGTACTTCATAAGGCCGGCTTCTGCCTCGACCTCGATTTCGTCTCCCACTCTGGCTCCGATCAAAGCCTTTCCCACCGGAGATTCATTTGAAATCTTTCCCTGCAGGCTGTTTGCCTCGGAGGAACCTACGATTTTGAAATCGATTTCTTCCTCAAACTCCTCATCATACACCTTTACCTGACATCCTACACTGATTTTATCTAAATCAACCTCGTCCTCTACAACTACTTCTGCATTTTTCAGGATTTTCTCGATCTCTTCGATTCTTGCTTCGATATCTCTCTGCTCATCCTTCGCTGCATCGTACTCTGCATTCTCGGACAGGTCTCCCTGCTCTCTTGCCTCTTTGATCTTGCCTGCTACTTCTTTTCTTTTTACTACCTTCAGGTCATGCAGCTCCTCTTCCAGAGCTTTCAGTCCCGCATAGGTCAATAAATTCTTCTTTTCTTCCATATTACTTCTACACCCTTTCCAATTTCTGTAACTGTTCAGAGTCCATTCGCAAAATCGCCTCTGCGAGGCTTTCCTTTTGCT